>NZ_MIBU01000269.1:0-2977 GCF_001830725.1 Sulfuricurvum sp. RIFOXYD12_FULL_44_77 | reverse complement strand
TAATCTCGGAGCCGCTTCGGATATTCCCATCGGCGTCGTTACTTCGTTTATCGGTGGGCCGTTCTTTATCTATCTGATACTTCATCGTCAAAAAGGGTCACGATGAAATTTACCCTCCGCGATGCTGAGCTGCTCCAATCGATCTTCTCATCACGCCGTGACGTGAGGGGGAATCGTTTTATCGATGAACCGATCGACGATGAGGTACTGCGGAAGATTTTGGAAGCGGCGATCTCCGCCCCCTCGGTCGGTTTTTCACAGCCGTGGAAGTTTGTTATCGTTCAGGATCATGCCAAACGCGAAGCGATCTATGAGGAATTTCTCCGAGAAAACACTAAAGCGTCCAAGCTGTTCGAGGGGAATCTCCTTTATGATACCCTCAAACTGGAGGGGATCAAGGAATCGGCCCTCAATATCGCCGTGTTGTATCAAAAACCGACGAAAACCGTGTTAGGACAAACGACTCAGAAAAAGATGGGGGAGTACAGCGTCGTCTGCGCGATCCAAAACCTCTGGCTGATGGCACGCGCCCACAATATCGGGGTGGGGTGGGTGAGTATTCTACGCCCCAAAAAGGTGAAAAAGATTTTAGGAATCGGCGATGAGTACAAACTGATCGGTTATTTGACGATGGGGTATGTGAGCGAGTTTTTGGAGGAACCCGAACTGTTGAAAATGGGGTGGGAAGAGAGGAAAACGCTGGATGAGGTGGTCGAATGGGTGTGAAAACGGTGATTACACTGGCAGATTTACCGCAATCATTAGAGATCACCTCTCTCGAAGCGAGTAAGGACGGGGTGATGGACAGCGTCTATTTCCTGAACGATGAACGGGTATTGAAAATTTTTGAAAACGCTACCGTCGCGTCAGTTGAGGAGGAACGGAAGCTTCTCATCCTCTGCGAAACACTCCCGATTGCCAAATCTTTGGGGGAAGTGTTGAGCATCTGCGGCAAACCCGCCCTTATCTACCGCCGATGTCATGGGAAAAGTCTTAAGAGTGCCGAGATCAATGAGGTACGAGAGATCGGAACATTTTTGCGCTCTTTCCATACCCTAACGGCGACACGGCAGAGTGCTAACGAGCCGTTATTTGAGAGATCGAGGCTGGAGCGGATGATTAGAGAGAGCAACGTCGAAATTTTCGATACGCTGTTAAAAAAAATTGATTTGAGATTGCGCAACGACGGGATTATTCACGGCGATCTTTTTATGGATAACGCCCTCTTTAAGGGGGGAAGCCTATCGTGTGTCATCGATTTCACCCAAGCATGCAACGGCGATTTTCTCTTCGATCTCGCCGTCACCGACCTCTCGTGGTGCGACAGCGATGAAAAAACCGAGGCTCTATTGGAGAGCTACGGTGCAACGATCAGCGCAGAGGAGTTTCAATCGTACCGCGAGTACGCGACCCTTTTTTACAGCGTCAACCGCTACTTAAACGACGGTAATTATCAAGAACTATTAGAGAGGCTATTATGATACAAACGATTACGGGAAAAAGAGATTTTATCGAGAGTCTGCGGGGGAAGCGGGCATCGTTTCTTTTGTGTATGAGCAACACGGCAACAGCAAATATAGAGGGGATTACCCAAGCGGGGATTCCGGGGCTTCTCCATCTCACCCCGACGCTCGATGCGGAGTTTATCGCGATCGGAGAGGTGCGGAGTCTGGGTTCCATTGCCGAAACTCCTAAAGGGGTTCCCACTCCCGCCCTCATCACCCGCGCCGTCCATCTCCTCCATCCTTTCCGCGAAATCGAGCTTCTCGAACTTGGGCTTGAGATTTCTCCGAAGTTGGAGCATTTTAAACGTCACTCGTTCGGTATTTCCCCCAGTGATTCGATCAGTGAGGGAGCGAATATCCCCGCCGAAGAGGTGTTTGAAAAAGGGATTCAATTCGCCCAAGAGCTTGCAGTGCAGGGCGATTACATCATCTTAGGTGAATCGGTTCCCGCAGGAACCACCACGGCGCTCGCCACGGCGTTGGCGCTGGGGTACGATGCGAATGAGAAATTCAGCAGCAGTTTTAAAAACACCCCTAACACCATCAGACAAAACGTTATCAATCAAGCCCTTTCGCACATCGAAAAGGGCGATGATCTCTTTGCCATCCTCTCACAAGTGGGGGACAATATGCTCATCTTTAATGCCGGATTGGTTCTCGGTCTCCAAAACCGCGACATCCCAATCGTTTTGGCGGGGGGGACACAGATGGCGTGCGTGTTACTTGTGATCAACCGCATCTTGCAAATGATGGAAGGGGAACTCGACACCTCTCGTGTCGCCCTCTGCACGACGAAATGGGTTGCCGAAGATACTAACAGCGATATCAAAGCCCTCTTGGAAATGAACGATTTTACCATTAACGCCTATTACGCCGATTTCGATTTCTCCCTCACCTCTCACCCCGCACTCAAACTCTACGATGAAGGGGAAGCAAAAGAGGGGGTCGGCGCAGGGGGTGCGCTGATGTATGCCCTCCTTAACGGTATTACCAAAGAAAAAATTACTCTGAAAGTGGAGAGTTTGTTAGGATGAAAATACTTTATTTCGGGGGACAAAAATCGGGGAAAAGTACGTTGGCGGAAGCCAAAGCCCTCTCGATTTCGGATCAAAAACCCTACTATCTTGCGACCTATGATACCTCGTTCGGTGATGATGAAATGAGTGTGAGAATCGATAAACACCGTTTTAGTAGGGGAGAGGATTTTATTACTCTCGAAGAGAGCCATCATTTAGCCGAAGTGATAGAGCCGCACCATACCTACCTGATCGATTGCGTCTCGATGTGGATACTTAACCGCCTAGAAGAGGATGAAGAGGTGTTAATCGCGGAGATCGAAGCACTGAAAGATATCGATGCTAACATCGTGTTTGTCCTCAACGACGTCGGGACGGGAGTGATCCCAAATGATCCTATCAGTCGTCGTTTTGTCGATTACAGCGGCGTGATCGGTCAAGAGTTGGCACATATCT
>NZ_MIBU01000268.1:0-4793 GCF_001830725.1 Sulfuricurvum sp. RIFOXYD12_FULL_44_77 | reverse complement strand
CCGTCAATCTCTTCTTCAGAATATCCAAGGGCACGCCACATATCAACCATTAAGATACCGATAGTACCGTCAACATTCAAGATAAGGTTATCTTTTTTCGACGTGGTCAATTTTTCAACTTCAAGAGCAAAATCAAGCAACGGCGTAGCAGGGAAGTGCTCTGCCGCGTATTTTTTCAATCCCGATACACGAAGGTCAGGGTTACGCACCGATTTGATACGGTGACCGATACCAGAGATCGTTTTACCCTCTTTTTTCATGTAATCGATGAACTCTGCCGGAGACATTCCACGATCATTTGCGTATTTGAAATAACGAGCCGCATCATCAATCGCTCCACCGAAGCGTGGTCCAATAGTCAAAAGACCTGTTACGAGTGAACTGATAACGTCTTTCCCTGCACGAGCGGTAACTTTTGCATTGTGTGCACCGGAAACGGCTGGACCGTGATCGGCAACGGTTTTAATAACCGTCTCAAGATAATCGGTTGCCCATTTCGGATAACGTTTTTTGAACCAAAGCAATGAAATAACATCACCGATTCCGAAACCGGTTTCCGGAGTAGCGACTGAGCTGATCGGATAACCCGCATACGTCGCTTCATCACCGCGGTCATCTGAAATCGTACAAATGAACTCTTTTTTACGGCGTACCTTTGGTACTGAGCGCAATTCAGGCTCAACGATTTCGCCGATAGTTCCGGCTGCACGAAGTTTTCCGTACACTTCCGCGATTGTGTGTGGAAGATCGTTGAAGCTTGCTGGTACATAGATACCTGCTGCTGCCATCGCTTCATTTTTAGCGGCTGCCGTCTCTGCATCCGCATTTGCCGAAGCACCTGCGTGACCGAATTGAACACCTGAGCTGAAATGCTTAGCAATCGTACCGATACACCATGCGATGATCGGTTTTTTGATCTTGCCCGCTTTGACTGCTTCGATTACTTTATACTCTTCAGTTCCGCCTACTTCTCCGAGAAGAACCATGTATTTAACTTCAGGGTTGCTCTCCATACGAAGAAGGTTATCAATAAATACCGATCCAACGAAACGGTCTCCACCGATCGCTACACCCTCAGCAATACCGTCAGCATTGATGCTGATGATGTTGGAGAGTTCATTGAACAAACCGCCTGAGCGGGTAACAAGTCCACATGAACCTGCACGGTGAAGTTTAGAGTTGATGATGTTTTCGATGGTTCCGCCGACGTTTGCGATTTTGAATCCGCCCGGAGCGATACCGCCGACGGTAGCCGGTCCGATTACAACGACACCCGCATCACGAGCCGCTTGATTCATTTTACGCGCAAGTCGCTCAGGAATCCCCTCAGCCGTAACCATGATGGTTTTAAATTGCCCTTTAAGAGTAATCGCTTCCATCGTAACATCGTACGCTGTACGAAAAGATCCAAAGTTTAAAAGAACGTCTGCATTTGGGAATGCTGCAGCCGCTTCGATAGTATTACGAAAAACCGGAACCATAATCTCGTCCGGACCATAGAAAAATTTCTCGAATTTGTTCCCTGAAGTTGGAGCAACAATTGCCGCAACGGAAGGTTTTGTGCGATTGATGACATAATCATAATCCAACATACGTTGAATTGCACTTGCATTGTTGTTCCAAAAAATTGCTTGTGTATCTTTTGTAAATAAAGCGCCCATATTTTCTCCTTACTTCTCAAGAGCCATACGTACGATATCCGTAACGTGTGTTTCTGGCCCATAAACTTCGATATAAAGACCTAAACGGTCTGCCGCTTCTTTGATATCTTTGAGACCTTTTTCATAGTTAGGTCCGCCGCGTCGTACATAAATACGTGTATTATGCTCTTTCATCCGATCCGCATAGGTTTCGAACGATTGAATAATCCCTGTAAAGGTTTTCGCAACATCGGTAAAGTTGGCAATAGCCCCCCCGATGATAAGGATTTTATCGCGCCCTTTCGGATCTTTGTGACGTGTCATCAAATCTAAAACCGTGTCCGCGTAAAATTTGGTTTCACCCGTAGTTGGTCCGCCTGAGTATTCACCATAGTTCGCAAGATCCGCAACGTTGCCTGAAAGATCCGCAATGGTATCGGCATACACAACCGATGCACCGCCGCCCGCTACCATCGTCCAGATACGACCCATAGGGTTAAGAATAGTAAGTTTCAATGAAGCACCCGATTTCGAGTCTGCTTCCGCGATCGCTTTTTCTTCCGGAGATTGATCTTCCATTCCAAACGCTGTCGGGAACTCGGCACCGCACCATGATTCACCCATCATAAACCCTGCAGTGTCATCAAGGCGTGCGACAAGGTCAAGAATGTGCATATCGTTACCGATCATAACGATCGGGTTGATTTCAAGGTAGGCAAAGTTCAAATCACGGTAAAATTTATAAAACTGCTCAGCGAATGTAATAAAGCGCTCTTTGTTCTCTGCCGGAATACCTGCAGGGACGTTTGCACGGATCAAATGAGCGATATTGGCATCGTCCATAGTGATAGGAATCGTTACTTCATTAACTTTCTCTTCCCACCCCTCTTCAACTTCCATACCGCCCTCAGCCGATAGATAAAGGACATCGTCTTCACCGACCGTCGTTGCTGAAATATAGTACTCTTGGTCTTGAGAGTGCGGAGTGAACGGCTCAATAATAAAATGAGTTAATGTCCCGTGTTGACCTGAGAGAAGCGTCGTTTCGTGGGAAATTTTTTCATCAATCCATTTTGCGGCTTCTTCAAGGGTAACATCACCCGGTTTATTGGTTTTAAACAATACAAGATCGTTTTTACCACGTTTACCGAAGAGCATATCCGGTTTTGCTACAAGAGCTTCTTGTTTCAACCATTCAAAACCGTGTTTTTCCAATGTTTAGAGAAAATTGCTTTACCGTCGTATTCACGAATCGCTCTTTGAGCCATTGCAACTCCTTCGAATAATCTATTTAACGAAAATTATATCATCTATAGAGAGTTTGAAGGACATCTGGGATGTTTTTCAGGAGAAGAAGATTACTTTTTGTTTACTTTGGTAACATATGTCTCATAAATAGGTGTATTTATGTAACTTATTGTAACCTTTTTGCCATATGGATTAAACTGGCTTTCCAAACGGTACTCATCACACTGAGTGATTTCGTAAAAACGAAGCCGCAATTGCAGTTTCTCAGCCCCTGCATCAACACACTGAATATTTTCATGATGCAATGCGCCCGAGAGTTCTTTAACAACATGCATCGGATAGGAAAAATGGCGTGTTGGCTTGCTCAAAAAACGGTAAAAATAGTGATTAAAGAAAACAGCCAAAACATTAATGATAAGGAGGGCAAATGCACTGTAAAAAAGGATTCGGTAACGTCCGCGAAATTCGCGCAGTCTAATACGATAGGTATGGAAAAAGGTTTGTGCCGCAAGAGGTAACGCCAAAAGCAAAAAGGGGGCAAAAGTTTGCACTTCCACTTTTTGCCGAAATGAAAGGAGCAAAGAGATCATAAAGGCACTCATAGCAATCATCCATATTAAATCCCACTCTTTGGCGATCATACGACGATAAAGGACATAAAAAAGATACAAAAATACGATCGGAGAAAAAATAGCGGTATAAACACCCAATGCATCCAGAAAACGGCTTTCAGGAGAACCGCCGATATGAATTCCGTAGAAACTCAGAGATACGACGAGAGCAACAGTGCCCGAAATGGCATAGAAATACTCTTTTCGGTAAACTCCATACAAGGCAATTGCGAAAAAAAGATAGGCGAATGCGGGGTCAATAGCGATCAAGAAAGGGAGCAATCCTAAGGCGTATCGCCCATAATTCAAATGAAGATACCCAAATAGAAAAAGGGAGACGATCACCAATCCGGCATTATCGACAACCAATGCCGCGCTGGTGACACCCGGTAAAAGAACATAAATGAGGGCAATCCACAAACGATCACTATCGCGCGAAACATAGTGTTTTGAAATAGCATACAGGAGAACTACCGAAAACAGATGCAACACAATCATCGGTACTCTAAGTGCGTAGTCATTCTGTCCGAAAAAATGGAGAGAAGAAGAGATTAAAAATTGTAGAGGGGAAAAGTCACCGTATAAAATCTGTGCTTCGTGATAGCCGATAGAGAGCCCTTGAATCTGTAACAGCAGGATTAAAAAATTAATCCCTATTATTATAGAAAAAAGGACTTTTTCTCTCATAGTTTTAGAAAATTGTTGAGTATCTCATGCCCGAATTCGCTCATAATCGATTCGGGGTGAAACTGAACGCCGTAAATCGGTTTGTCTTTGATCTCCAACGCCATAATTTCATGGTCGTCTTCGCTATACGCCGTCGGAATAATCACATCGGGGAGATTTTCCTGCTCGACAATCAACGAGTGGTAGCGAGTTGCCGTAAACATTTCGGGAAGTTTGTTGAAAATCGGGGTTTCTCCCTGACGTACCATCTTTGAGGTTTTGCCGTGCATCATCCGATTTGCCCGTACAACGTTGCCGCCGAAGGCTTGAGCGATACTTTGATGCCCCAAACATATCCCTAAAATAGGAACTTTATCGGCAAAGTGGCGAATGACCTCAAGGGTTACCCCTGCATCATCGGGAGTTGCAGGTCCCGGAGAGATAATGATTTTTTCAGGGTGGAGTGCTTCGATCTCTTCGACCGTGAGTTCATCGTTACGGATAATTTTCAAATCAGCCCCAAGTTCCAAGCAGTACTGAACAATGTTGTAGGTAAAACTGTCATAGTTATCAATCATTAAAATCATTGCTTTTCCTTACCACGCTTTAATTGTATTATACAAGCTAT
>NZ_MIBU01000267.1:0-4207 GCF_001830725.1 Sulfuricurvum sp. RIFOXYD12_FULL_44_77 | reverse complement strand
CATCTTTAATAAGTCGTTTTGCCATAATTTCCTCCCGTTGAAAATATCACATTGTAATCTCTTTTGGTATAGGAGTTGCTTAGATAGAAGTATCCAATCCATAAAGATTAATTAAAATCGTGAAATCACTTAAACTCAAAACGAAACTTCTTTACTTGTTGTTACTTGTGGGATTTGGCCTCGTTGTAGTAGGATTGATCGGTTATATCAATATTCAAAATATCAAACGGAATATGGACACACTCTATTTCGGATCCCTTCTCCCCTTGAGCGAATTAAACTCTATCTCCTCCACCTATCATAACGATCTCGCTTCCTCCGTCTACCAGTGGAGCAATCAGCTTCTCAGCGATGAACAAGCATCCCAAAATATCGTACAAGGATTAGATCGGATCAATACCTTATGGGGGTCGTATATCTCTCATCACAAACGCCCCGAAGAGATGGCATATGTCAAATATACCGAAGCTCAGATACAAAATATCGGCAATTATTTTATTCAGGTACGCTCTTTAATCAACGATCCTGACCGATCTCACCCCCTCTCACTTATGAGTATGGATGATAATCTCCAATCCATCCACACGACCCTTCAGCAGCTTATAACGTATGAAAATGCCGTAGCAAAATATGAACATTCCATGCTCTTAACACAATACGAGAATGCACTTATACAGCTGGTTTTCTTTTTAGGGGTTATTTTGGCGCTGGTTATGGGATTGGCTTGGACGATATTTGCCCGAATTGAAGTTCAACAGCAGCAGCTGATTGCGTCGAGTGAAACCTTGAAGCATCTTAATCTCAAACTGGAACAAGCCTCTTATACCGATTCACTGACGGGTATGTTCAACCGACGCTACTTTAATATTGTGTATGAGCGGGAGTTTAAACGCTCCCTACGCTCTAATAACCCTTTTGTTTTCATGATGCTCGATATCGATTTTTTCAAACAGTACAACGATACCTACGGTCACCTGCAAGGGGATGTCGCCCTCCAAGCCGTAGCCAAAGTGCTCAAAACTACCCTCCAGCGTCCGGGCGATTATCCATTTCGTTTAGGGGGAGAAGAGTTCGGCATTATCCTTACCGATATCGATTGTAAAAATGCTCGCAGTATGGGGGAAAAAGTACGAGAGGGGATTGAGAGCCTAAAAATAGAGCATAAAGGGTCTAAAATTTTACCTACTCTCACTATCTCCATCGGTGGAATATGTATTGTTCCTACGGCTGATATGAGCGAAGATGCCCTCATTCACACTGCCGATACGAACCTCTACGCGGCAAAAGAGCGGGGACGTAATCAAGTGATGTTCACGAACACGTTATAAATTATTTTGGATTTTTGAATTTGAATGAAAGTTTTTCGAGGTGTTCACGTACTTTAGGGGCAATATCGCCTTGAAACTCCATCCATTGCTCTTTGTACGCACCGCCGCACGCCAACGACTTTTTAAGGGATGAGAGGGTTTTGTGAGCATCTTCTTCGCTCAGGCTGAATGGCCCCACTAAAGTTACCGCTTTCCCTTTGCGTTTTTCCTTTTGAAAGACGAGACGGTGAGCAGAGGGTTCAAGAATGGTCAAAACTTTTACGGTTTTTTCCTCTTCCATACTCCACCCCTCGCCCCAAGAAGCTCCTAGATCGAGTGAGAGTTTTGTCCCTCGGCTCATTGCACCTCTCCGCAGTATTCAAATCGTTTCACCCCGTTTGGGAGAATCTCAATAAACATTTTCAGAGGACGCACCCATAATCCCCTCTCACCGTAAAGGGGACGATACACGACAAGGCTCTCAGAGGTTTCAGAGTGTTTTGCCACTCCGATCACTTCGTAATGTTTCCCCTTGTAATGGCGATAAAGTCCGGCTTTAACCACGTACTACCTTTTGAATCAAAACACTGATCCCCTCTTTTTCCGCCAACTCCCCTTTATTCGCCAATGAGAGGATCGGATTCATACAATATTTGTCATTATCGTACACGACAACGATCACTTCATCTCCCTCTTTTAGGAAGTTTGTCTCACCGAAATGGGTATATCGGGTCGCACCGATGCTGATAATCGCCTGTGTCGGATATCCTGCATCTTTAAGATAGCTTCCGATCGGCTCCAACGGGCCGAAATCAACTTGGGTATTGATTTGATTTTTGAGCCAGTCGATCAGTTTAGTGTGAAAATAGCTGTACCCCGTCAGTTCAACATCTTCGCCATAGCGCATCAACATCCCCTCACGTCTCAAAAACGAAGCGATGCGATAACTGTCCATCACGCCACCTTTTTCAAAGGTATCGATAGGAATTAGAGTTGAGGATAGCCCCTTGGAAGCTTCACCCCAGTTTTTCTTGTGGCTAATCTTTGCGGCTCCCTCGATGCGGAGAGAACAGTCATTATAAGCACCGAAAAATTTAGGGGTAATCTCGGTGACATTTCCCTCATCGTCGTAGGAAAGATTACAGATAAGCGCCACTTCGGGTTCAGGCTGGACATTGCACGCTTCACTCGGAAGGAGGATTGTATCGGAACTGATCGGATAGAGCCCAAGTTTCCCCTCGCGTACGGGGATATAAAAAGGGAACATCCCTTTGGGTCCGTTGGGGTCTTCGGTTATGACATCTTTGAAATCGGCACTCTCACCCGCTTGTTCGAGATGGAGGGCGAAATTACCGGCTACTCCGAAACCGACATACTCTTTATAATGTGCCACTTGCTTTTGCCTCAGCAAACTCTTCGTACGAACCTTTGAAATCGATATAGGTGCCATCGAGGTGCAATTCAATAATACGATCGGCAAACGCATCGAGTAACTCACGGTCATGACTCACACAAATAACATTCCCTTCAAAATCGAGTAATGCTTCACCGAGTGCAATAATCGCTTCAAGGTCAAGGTGATTGGTAGGCTCATCGAGTACGAGAAAATTTCCCCCCTCCAACATCATCTTAGAGAGCATCATACGATGTTTTTCTCCCCCTGAAATCTTCTCAACGCTTTTCTCTTGCTGTTCACCGTTGAAAAGCATACGCCCTAAACAGTTACGAATCTCGGAAATTTCACGCTTCGGATCAAACCCGCGAAGCCAATCGTACAAGGTTCCGTCCCCTTTGATTTTATCGGTCGTATCTTGCGGGAAATAACTGTATTCAATCGTGGCACCCCATGTAACCGTTCCGCTTGTCGGCTTCATCTCTTCCATGAGGATTTTACACAAAGTTGATTTACCGGCACCGTTGGGACCGATAATAGCGATTTTTTCACCCGGAGCGACCAAAATATCAAAGTCGCGTAAAACATTCAAATCACCATAACTGTGCGAAACATTCGCCACACGCAACGCTTCATCCCCCATAGGACGTTTAGGTTTAAAGACGATACTTGGGTCACGGCGAGACGATGGCTTAATATCTTCAATCGTGAGTTTATCAAGTTGTTTCTGACGAGAAGTCGCTTGTTTCGCTTTTGACGCATTCGCCGAGAATCGACGGACAAACGCTTCGAGCTGCTCTTTCTCTTTTACTTTTTTATCGCGATCAAGCTGTGCTTGGTTTGCCATAACGGTCGAAGCGAGATACCAGTCATCATAGGTTCCGGTAAACTCACGAATCTTTTGGAAATCGACGTCGAGGATGTTGGTGACGACGGCATTAATGAAGTGACGGTCATGCGAGATGATAACCAATGTCCCCTCATGACGTTGAAGCTCACGCTCCAACCATCCGATCGTATCGATATCAAGGTTATTCGTCGGCTCATCGAGGAACAAAACATCCGGTTTCGGATACAGAACCTGAGCAAGGAGGACTTTAAATTTCTCTGATGATGGGAGGCTTGACATCAAATCTTGATGATGTTCTGCCGAAATCCCGACGTTTTCCAAAATCTTGGCAATTTGAACGTCGTACTCATAGGTCGGATCTTCTTCACAACAGATCATCTCCAACTCCGCCAGACGGTCATTGACTTTATCATCCTCAAAATCGCCCGTTGCATAAAGGTGCTCTTTCTCTTTGATCGCATCAAAAAGACGTTTATTTCCCCACAATACCGCATCGGCAATCGTGAAATCTTCAAACGCAAACTGATTTTGACCTAAAATCCCTACTTTGAGACCCGGTTCGATGGAGACATCCCCTTCGTACTCTTTGATCTCACCGCTGAGGATTTTCAAAAATGTCGTTTTCCCCGCACCGTTCGCACCGATGAGGCCGTAACG
>NZ_MIBU01000266.1:0-24858 GCF_001830725.1 Sulfuricurvum sp. RIFOXYD12_FULL_44_77 | reverse complement strand
TTCTCCGTATAAAATTTCGCCGCTATTATATTCCTATCTATCTTAAATCACTCTAACTGTTTAACCTTTAATAAAGAGTTTGTTACAATATGATACTACCTTTAAGAAGGATTATCCATGCGTTACAGTGATGTTAATTTAAACCATAAAACGATTTTGATAACGGGAGGGGCAGGTTTCATCGGCTCCAACCTCGCGTTTTATTTTCAGGAGCATTATCCGCAAGCTCATGTCGTCGTGTTGGATCTTTTCCGCTCGAATTTGACCCTCTCCAACGGTAATCTCAAAAGTTTCGGTCATTTTAAAAATCTCCTCGGATTTAGCGGCGAAGTGATCAGCGGCGATATCAACGATAAAGCGTTGCTCGGCACACTGCAAAAAAACTATAAATTTGATTACATTTTTCATGAAGCGGCGATTTCGGACACGACAGTGCTGGAGCAGGATTTGATGATCCAAACCAACGTCAATGCCTTTAAAGATCTCCTCGATATTGCGGTAGAGCACGGTGCCAACATGATTTATGCCTCATCGGGTGCGACGTACGGTGACGCTCCTTCGCCTCAACGTGTGGGACGCGAAGCGCCTCAGAACGTTTATGGCTTCTCAAAATTGATGATGGATCATTTGGCGCGTCAATATTCTCAAAAACATGACCATATCAGCATCGTAGGATTGCGCTATTTTAATGTCTACGGTCCGAGAGAATTTTTCAAAAATAAAACTGCATCGATGGTAGTGCAATTCGGACATCAGCTGTTAGCAGGAAAAAATCCGAAGCTTTTTGAAAACTCTGATCAAATCTTGCGCGATTTCATCTACATTGAGGATATTGTTCAGGCGAACATTCTCGCAATGCACCCCAAAGAAAACGGTGTGTTTAATGTCGGAACAGGGAAGGCACGATCGTTTCAATCGATGGTTGATATTCTCCAGAGCGAGTTGGGGACATCCTTTGCGTGCGAATATATGGCTAACCCGTATGTGGGGCGTTATCAGTTTCACACCGAGGCGGATATCGAATCGACGAAGAGTGCTTTGGGGTATGAACCCCGTTTTGAATTTGAACAGGGGATTGCGGCATATGTTCCGGAAATCAAACGTCTTTTCGAGCAGGAACTCTCATGAGAACGCTCCAAAACGCTCATCCCCATATCCTTGTTATTGGGGATTTGATGATTGACCATTATTTGTGGGGAGGGTGCGAGCGGATCTCTCCCGAAGCTCCCGTGCAGGTGGTCGATATTGCCCGTGAAACGACGGTTCTCGGCGGTGCGGGTAACGTGATCAACAATTTGGTTACCTTGGGTGCACGGGTGAGTGTCTCAGGGGTTATCGGTGATGATGAAAACGGAGCAGAACTGCGTGCTATGCTCTCTACGATCGGGGCATCCAGTGAGGGTTTGATTACTCAAAAAGGGCGAAAAACATCGAAAAAGAGTCGTATTATTGCCTCTAATCAACAGATTCTTCGCTACGACAAAGAGTCGAAAGACTCTATCGATATCACCAGTGAAATGGCTATTACGGCTTATGTGGAAAGTGTCCTCGATAGATGTGATATCGTTATTCTCTCCGATTATGGAAAAGGGGTGATTACCGACGCGGTTGCACTCGGGGTTATTACGGCGGCGAAGCGAGCGGGAAAAAAAGTACTGGTCGATCCCAAAGGGAAAGATTATCATAAATATCGGGGAGCCTATCTTTTGACTCCCAATAAAAAAGAGGCCTCCGAAGCGACAGGGATTGTGATCCATGACGAAGCGAGTCTGAAAAAAGCCCTCTTGAGTCTTAAAGAGACGTGCGATTTAGAGTGTTCTATGATCACCCTCTCGGAAGACGGTATTGCCATTTATGATGAAACGATGCGTCGTTTCCCGACGGTGGCGAAAGAGGTCTTTGATGTGACGGGGGCAGGGGATACGGTGATCGCTTCCCTCTCATTTGCTCTTAGTTGCGGATATACGATTGATCAAGCCGCTCCGTTTGCCAACCATGCCGCCGCCGTTGTTGTCGGCAAAATCGGTTCGGCAACGGTAACACTCGGAGAGATTGAGGAATACGAGTCGAGTTTGCATCAGAGTACCTCCGATATGCATATCAAGAGTCATGAAGAGATTTTCGCTCTCTCCGATCGCCTTAAAAAAGAGGGTAAAAAAGTCGTTTTCACCAACGGGTGTTTTGATATTCTCCATGTCGGCCATGTTAAATATCTTCAAGAGGCCAAAAGTTACGGGGATGTGTTGATCGTAGGGCTCAATTCGGACAGCTCGGTTCGAGAGCTGAAAGGGCCTACTCGCCCTGTTAATGTTCAGGAAGATCGTGCATACATTTTAGCTGCGCTGGAATCGGTCGATTATGTCGTATTGTTTAGTGAAGATACGCCGCACGAGTTGATCAAAAATATCGGACCCGATATTTTAGTCAAAGGGGGCGATTACGAGGGTAAAAGCGTCGTTGGCGCGGAGTTTGCCAAAGAATTGCGACTGGTGCAGTTTGTGGACGGAAAAAGTACGACCGCTACGATAGCACGAATTAATGAAGGAACCCCATGTTGAAAAAAATAATTATCACTCTCCTTATGGCTACATCAGCATTTGCGGCACATCAAATAGGTGTGAATGTTAATGACAAAGAGGTGGGCGGCGAGATCCGTTTGGATGTGGGTCGTATGGGAAATGCGATGAGCAATGCCTATATCGGTGCCCGTTTTCTGAATGGGGATAACAATAACAGCACAACGATAGCTGATCCTGACCCTCTGGTGGAAGTATCTTTTATGGTGATGCAGCCGGTGCGTGGAGTGCCGGGGTTGAAAGTAGGACTGGGGATCAAAGCCGAGTATACCGAGATTGACGGACAGCGCTACGCGGCAGTACCTTTGGGCGTTGAAGCGGAGTTGCAATTACCGATTAATACGCCGTTTCCGTTTTATGTGAACGGAGCGTTTTACTATGCTCCCTCTAGCCTCTGTTTGAAAGAGGGGGACGGTTATATGGAAACTCGGATCGGTTTGGATATTGAACCGATTGAAAATGCTCGAATCGGTGTCGGATACCGCAGCATTGAGACTGATCTGAAAACGCGCGATGTGACCTATAACGATGCGTGGTATTTCGGGATGCGACTAGACTTTTAACTTTTTTACTGCTTCAATCACCTCATCAGGGGTGATGCTTGTCATACACTCATGATGTCCTAGCGGGCATTCGCGCTTCATACATGGTGCACACTCCATATCATGTCGTACAATAGTGCTTTTTTCATTCATCCATTGGGATGTCTCGAGGTGGCGTGTCGGACCGAATATAGCAACGGTCGGAACACTATACGCTGCCGCAACATGCATCGGACCGCTGTCATTGGTGATGAAGATATCCAGTCCTCCGATAAAACTGCACAGCTCTTGAATGGATGTTTTCCCTGCTAGATTGGTGACGTTGAGGCCGTTTAAACGGGATGCAATATCGTTCGCCATTCCCACTTCGTTTGGTCCGCCAAAGAGGATGATCTCGTAGCGGTCGCTGAATGCCCGTGCCACTTCGGCAAATTTTTCGGGATACCACCGTTTGGCACTTCCATACGTTGCGCCCGGATTGATTCCGAGAGTGGGACGCG
The DNA here is from genome assembly GCF_001830725.1 of Sulfuricurvum sp. RIFOXYD12_FULL_44_77. Taxonomy (NCBI): domain Bacteria; kingdom Pseudomonadati; phylum Campylobacterota; class Epsilonproteobacteria; order Campylobacterales; family Sulfurimonadaceae; genus Sulfuricurvum; species Sulfuricurvum sp. RIFOXYD12_FULL_44_77. The sequence goes on along the minus strand of NZ_MIBU01000266.1, from coordinate 21,240 downwards.
TGTATCGATGAGGCGGGATATGGAGTTGTAGATTTCCGATCACGAGCGGCTGTGAACTTAGACTTTGGGCGATATCGCGGTATTGCTCTACCAGATGAGAGGGGTGTGAGGGTTTGATGGGATATTTGAGTAAAAGGGCTGAGTGCCAGCTTTTACGCCCCGCAGTGATTGCAGATCCGCTCCAAAAGAGGAGCAATGATGAGTGGAGTTGATTACGAAAGGTAATCGCCAGATCATGTTGCCCCAACACTTTCGCAAATCGATAGGTATTGACAAATCGATTCCCCTCTTTTTTCGTCTCATCGACATAATGACGTTTGCATTGAGGATGGTATTTAAGCGCTTCGATACTGACATAGGAGCCGACCAGTGTCAATTCAGCGTCGGGATAGAGGGTACAAAGAGCTTCGAGTGCGGGAGTCGCCATCACCGCATCGCCGAGCCAGTTGGGGAGAATGACGAGTATTTTCACGATTGAGCCTTGTAGGTATAGGTAGGTGCTGAAGTGAGGGCCCATGTGACGTGTAATTTCCCTCTAGGGGTTGAGCAAATGAGCTGATATTCATCGACACTGTGAGAGAAGCTCATAAACTCTGCATCACCAAGATGAGAGAGCATCACTCGATATGCTTCAAAAGCGCTTCGTTTTCGGATTCCCTCACGGTTATCGATCAGCCCATATCCCGGTGCGATTAGCTGATGCCAGTAAACAGAGCTTACACGCTGAGATGCAAAGCTAAGGAGATGATAGCGCACCATGAAAGCGGCATAATCCTCTTCGCTAACGCATTCATGTTCACTGGTGGGAGCGAAAGGGGCGGTGTTTTTAATCGGCCAGTTTGTTTCGGTGATGATAAGCTCATTGGCCGTTTTTGGACTGAGGGAGATGAGGGCATTTAAAAGTTTTATTTTTCCCAAGAGAGCAAATCCCATTTGGGTATTTTCGGGTGCTCCGCGACGATCGACATAGAGGAGGCTCCCCACTGCATCGAAGCGTATGCGTGTGAGATTGAAGAGTGTATGGGCACTGAAGTGGTACTCAAAATCGATGACATTAGAGCCGATGAGCTTGAGATGGGGAAAGCGTGTTTTCTTCAGATCATATGCGACGCCGTAAAAATCGAGATACTCGTTAACGCTGAAAAATCCCCATTTGGCACGATTGATGGTAGAGCCAATAATATAGGTAGAGCAAACCCCTTCTAGCGCTTCAAAAATCTGAATGAAATGATCCCTGCTCATATCGGGACTGGTGATATGTTCGCGATCTTGCAGCAGCGCAACGGTGATCTCTTTTTCTGTAAATGAGCGGATAAAGGTAACATACTCACTCAAACGATCCATCTCCCAAAGCGGAATACGGATAAGAAGTTTTTTGACCCCCAGTTCATCGAGGAGATACGGAGTGGTGTTGGGTTCTTTGTCCAGATTGACCCCCAACCCGAAAAAGTGCTCGCCGCTAATGGTACGTCGCGGTATAAACGGCATCAGCACCAAGGCTAACGGCAGTGTAACGAGTGCGATCAAAAAGGTTTTAATGAGTGAGGGGAGGGCACTTCTGCGCATTTGCCGCTTAAGTGCACGGTCTCGGATAATGGCGGGCTGATCAGAGTAGTGATCCCAAGCAAACGGTTGTTTCATGGTGAGATTATAGCGATATTGGGTAAAATAACCCCATTAAAACAAGGGTAACACATGAATATTTTGGTAGTGCGTAACGATAAACTGGGTGATTTTATAACCGCTTTGCCGACTTTTTATGTCTTAAAACAACATAACCCAGAAAACAGGATCATTGCCCTAGTCGCCCTCCTAAACCGTAAATTGGCAGAGTCGTGCGATTTTATCGATGAGGTGATCGTAGATGAGAGTCCGGATATCCTAGAACTTGCTTTTAAAATAAAAAAAGCCCGAATCGATGCATCCATCACCCTTTTTTCCAATACACGTGTCGCACTTGCCCAATTTATAGCCCGTATCCCACTCCGTATTGCCCCCGCGACGAAAATCGCCCAAATCTTTTACAACCGACGAATTAGACAGCGCCGCAGTGAAGTGAAAATGGCGGAGTTTGAGTATAACTTGGAGCTGACAAAAGCTCTTTTCCCCGATATCACTCTCGATTTTCCGAAGCCGCTGTTGCAGTTAGAGGGAAGTGCGGAAGCATATAGGGCGTTTTGTTCCGAGTATGGGGTTGACAAACCTGTAATTGCCTTTCATCCGGGCTTCGGAGGCTCATCCGATGCCAACTGGACGTTAGCGGAATACACCCTTTTGGTACGTCTTGCCGAAGCGGACGAGCGGTTTGATGTGGTAATGACGTTTGGTCCCGATGAGGAAAAACTCTACGATGAAGCGAAAGAGCTTTTGGGAGAGAGTCGAGTGATATTGTACCGTTCACGCGGGAGCGTCGTCGATTTTGCCAAACTTTTAAGCAGTTTTAAACTGTTTATAAGTACTTCGACGGGGACGTATCATTTGGCGAGTGCGGTAGGGTGTGAAACATTCACTTTTTTTGCCGATACCCTTTTTGCCTCAGCATCGCGTTGGAAAAGCATCGGAGAACAACAGCGCCATTTTATGATCCCCTTAGATAGTACGGGGAGGGCGGCGATGTTTGAGACGGTTAAGCAGGAGTTGAAAAATCGCCTTTTAACACTTTCTTGAGTCTCTTTTTAGCGTTTTTGACCCGTTTGTTCGCATCGTTGTGCCGCTTCATCTCCGCAAACGCGGTTGCTTCATCCAATCCGCTGAGTCTCGCATACTCACGCCCCATGATCTCCAGCTCATCATCAAACGCCCATAGCTTATTAAAGTTTTCACACCCCTCCAGAGGGCATATCGTCTTAAAAACCATACGGTTAATATCGACGATGGAGAATTGATAGCCCACATCTAAGCGTTTAATCAAAATATTGCCGGGGGAGTAATCCAGATGCCATACCCCTGCTTGATGAAGTTTGTACGTATAGGCGGCAAAAGCGGTAAAGATGGCTTCGCGATCTTCGAGCGGCTCGAGGAGCGGGGTACGGATGGTGAAATCGTAGTCGAAAAATTCGCTGATAAAATAGCTATCCGCCAACAGCCCCGATTCAAAAAATTCGATGAGGGCAATCGGCTGAGGGGTTGAAATGCCGAGTTTTTGCAAATGCAGCGCGTTGTGATAGGACTTGTACGCTTTGCTGCGTCGAAAAAAAGTATAAACGATACGGTTGAGTAAATGGGGGACTTTGAACGATTTGATGACCGTTTTAACCCCTGCTAAATCAATAATTTTGAGTTCATTGCGCGCTTTGTGGATAGAGTGATCGTCGCTGGCGAAGATCTCTCGTATCGATTCAAACGAGGATTTTAAAAACAGGTAATCGTCATGGCATTCGTATTGGATACTCATAATAGTGTGCAATGTCCTTAAGAGAGGGTGTGATATGATACTAAAAAGAGTGTTGAATCATACTGAAAGGCAGGAATGATGGGTATTTCCGTTGTTATCATCGTCAAAAACGGAGGGAGCATACTTCATCGTTGTCTGGAAAGTTTGAGAGATTTTGATGATGTTGTCCTGTATAACAACGGTTCTACCGACGATACCGCTTTGATCGCTGCATCGTTTCTAAATGTTCGTTTGATTGAGGGGGAATTTAACGGATTCGGTCCGACCAAAAATGCGGCGGCGGAGTATGCGGTGCACGATTGGATACTCTCGCTGGATGCGGATGAAGTGCTTAATGCGGCACTGGTGCAAGAGATTAAAGAATTAGCATTTGATTCCAAAACCGTATATACCCTATTGCGTAAAAACTTTTATAAAATGACCGAGATTGCCCATTGTTGGGGCGCGGATGAAATTGTCCGTCTTTATAACCGAAAAACGACCCGCTACAGTGATAAAGCGGTGCATGAGCATATCCTCACCGAGGGAGTGAGTGTCCAAAAACTCTCCCACACTTTTAGCCATTACCCCTACCAAAGCATCTCAGAATTTGTCCTCAAAGCTGACCGATACTCGACACTGTTCGCAGAGGATAATGTCGGCAAAAAACGCTCATCTCCTGCAAAAGCTTTTTTTAACGGGCTTTATTCGTTTTTCCGCACCTATATCCTCAAAAGAGGATTTTTGGACGGATATGCAGGGCTTATCATCGCATTCTCCCATATGGTGACCAATTTTTATAAATACATCAAACTTTATGAGATGAATGCGGAGCAAAAGAAGAAAACGATATAGAAGAGCGATTTAAGAGCGATTTGGATAAAATCTAACCAATAAAGTAAGTGAATAAGGGCGTTTTTAAATGAAAATATCGGTTATCGGAACGGGATATGTCGGATTAGTAAGTGGAACCTGCTTCGCTCAAATGGGAAACAGTGTAACGTGTGTCGATATAGACCAAAAGAAAATTGATAAGCTCATTCAAGGAGTTATTCCGATTTATGAACCCGGTTTGGAAACGATGGTTTTGGAAAACTATACCAAAGGGACGTTGAAATTTACGACCAATATCGCTGAGACCATTGCGAATACGACGATTAGTTTTATCGCGGTCGGTACGCCGATGGGGGAAGACGGAAGCGCTGATTTGCAATACGTCCTTGCCGTTGCCAAAAGTATCGGTCAATATATGGAACACTATATGGTAGTGGTTGATAAATCAACCGTTCCGGTTGGTACTGCTGAGAAAGTACGTGCGGCGATTCAATCTGAACTTGATGCGCGCGGAAGCGATTTAACCTTTGATGTCGTTTCGAATCCCGAATTTCTGAAAGAGGGTGCAGCGATCAAAGATTTTATGCATCCTGACCGTGTTGTGATCGGTGCCGACAGTGAGAAAGCGATGAACGTTATGCACGATTTGTACGAGCCGTTCATGAAAAATCATGACCGTTTTATCGGGATGGATATTAAAAGCGCCGAGATGACGAAATACGCCGCCAATGCGATGCTGGCCACCAAAATCAGCTTTATGAACGAAATGGCTAATATTTGCGAACGGGTTGGTGCCGACATCAACAAAGTGCGTAACGGAATCGGAAGCGACAGCCGTATCGGATACAGCTTTATCTATCCGGGGTGCGGATACGGCGGAAGCTGTTTTCCCAAAGACGTTCAGGCACTCGCGAAAACGGCAAAAGATTTTGGATATACACCGCGTATTTTGGATGCGGTCGAAGCGGTCAATTACGATCAAAAGCATGTGATTTCTCAAAAAGTATTTAACCGTTTCGGGCAAAATCTTGAAGGTAAAACATTTGCCGTATGGGGATTGGCATTTAAACCTGAAACAGACGATATGCGTGAAGCAAGTGCGATTACGATCATTAACGATCTGACCGCCAAGGGTGCACAAATCGTTGCGTATGATCCGAAAGCTCGCCATGAAGCGGAACATTTTTATCTCAAGGGCAACAGCCGAGTCAGCTATGTTGATCGGAAATACGATGCACTCAAAAATGCCGATGCCGTGATTTTGGTGACGGAGTGGCAAGAGTTTCGAAGCCCCGATTTTGAAGAGATGACAAAACTTCTGAAATCAGCGATTTTCTTTGACGGACGTAATCAGTTTAACAAAGAGCGGATGGGTGAACTCGGATTTGAATATATTCAAATCGGAGTCTAAATCGTGGCATCTAAAAAGATTTTAGAATTATGTCTCTCTCCCGACCTAGGGGGGCTTGAACTTTATATGGTGCGGGCGTCACACTTTCTTAATGCGTACAGTGTTATTAATGAGAACGGAAAACTTGAACCGTATTATCAAAATAGCGATGTTCACTATTCTAAAATCGGGCGTTACAGTTTTATAAAACTGGCCCGTTTCATCGATGAAAACGATATCGATCTCCTCCATTTGCACTGGACAAAAGATATTCCTATCGCCGTTTTAGCAAAACTTCTCAGCCGTAAAAAACCGAAACTGGTGCAAACCCGTAATATGCGAATGACCCGTTTTAAAGATGATTTCTATCACCGTTTTTTGTATAAAAATATTGATATGATGCTTCCTGTGACCTATCAGGTAAAAGAACAGCTTGAAAAATTTATCCCCGCCGATATTCGTCCTAAAGTGGAAGTCCTCTATATGGGGGCAGAGATACCGCACGTTTTGGATTCCAAAGAAAAAGAAGATTTTCGTCAAAAAACGGGTCTTAAAGATGAGTTCGTCGTTGGGATTGTAGGGCGTATCGAAGAGGCAAAAGGGCAGCATCTCGTCCTTGAAGCGGTTAAAAGATTAAATGAGCAAGGTATCGCATCAAAAGCTTTGGTGGTCGGGCACGCTATGGATCAAAAATACCTTGAATCATTAATAGAACACTACGCCGATTATGCTATTTTTACCGGATTTACCCAAGAAGCCCAAAAGTATATGCAACTATGCGATGCTCTGGTTCTAGCGACGGAAAATGAGACGTTCGGATTGGTTGTGATTGAGGCGATGATGTGCGGTGTCTGTGTCGTAGCCAGTAACAGCGGTGGACCGCTAGAGATTATTGATGAGGGGATGAACGGATTATTGTTTCAAACCCACGACGTGGCAGATTTAACGCAGAAGCTTGAATCTCTGTGTAAAAATGACAATAAAAAAGAGACTTTGGCATCTGCGGGAAAAGCTAAAGCTTATGAAAAGTTTGAAAGTCAAAAGCAGTTTGTAAAACTAGCGGAATTATTGGATAGGGAGTAAATTAATGTATCTATGGGCACGTGAAAAGGGCGGATATTCGTCAAAAAAAGCACGACAAACGGCAGAACAAATGACACATGAAAGTGTCCATAGTATTGCAATTATTCGGCATGGTGCCATTGGTGACTTAGTGGTTATGCGACCCTTGATCGTAGAGCTAAGAGAAACTTTTCCGAATGCTAAATTAACATTAAGCTTAGTGGATCACTATCAGTATGGTGCACCGGTTGATATGGTTGATAAAGTACATATCGTGTATAAAAAAATAAATGGTAAAAAAACCTCTTTTTTAGAACGGATCAAACAGATGAAGAGCTTGGGTGAGCATGATATCATCATTGATTTGGCCGATGATGCGCTCTCCATGTGGACCATGTTATTCAATAAAGCGAAGTTAAAAATGGGGTTTCCATACCGTGAATATCGCAAGTTGTTTTTAGACATTGTATTGGAACGTTCTGATTTTGTGTTAGAGACTGAAAATATGCTCCATTTTGCCAGTGTTTTCGGTGCGCGTGGCAAGCATCCTCTTCAATATGCTTTTCCGGCCTATGAGAGAGAGACAGATAAACCTTATATCTGCTATTTTACGAGTGCTTCAACACAGCATAAATGTTGGCCAAAAGGTCATTTTATCGAGTTGGTACGAAAAATGTCGAAACAATTTCCGAAAATGACCCATATTCTTATGGATGGCGTTAAACCGGATGAGAAAGTCGATGATATGCTCGAAGCACTATCAGATTGTCAGAATGTTGTTAAACAAGAGCTTTTAGGACTTGAAGAGGTTTATGGTTTTTTAGGACAAGCGACGATGGTTATTGCTAACGACACAGGTGTTCGTAATATGGCAGTAGCGGTTAATACACCAACGGTAGGAATCTTTTTCGCAACAGGAGCGTTCCGTTACTGGCCGAGAGACGGTATGCACGAAGCGGTGTTTACTCTTAATGCTACTATTCCAGAGGTAGAAATAGTTTTTGAACAGAGTGTCAAACATATTGAAAAATTGATGCTTATAAAGTGAAAGATAATATTATGAAAGTATCCCTTATTATTCCGACGTATAAAGATGTTATTGCATTAAGGTTGATTTTAGAAGCTTTGGAATGTCAAACATATAGGGATTTTGAAGTGATTATTGCTGAAGATGACAATTCACCTGAAACAAAGAATCTTATTGAGAGTTTGAATCTTTCATATCCGATTAAACATTATAGCCATGAAGACATAGGTAATCGAAAGCCGAAGGCGGTGAATACATCTATTGCCATGAGTAAGGGTGAATACATTATTATGATCGATGGAGATACGATCCCTTATTCCACATTTATTGAAGCTCATGTACGTTTATCAGAGCCTAAAAAAGCTTTGTGCGGAAGAAGAGTTAATTTAGGAGACAAAGTTTCTCAAGATTTACGCAGTGGCATTAAAAATATTGGCGAGATTGAACACAATTTTTTTACTTATTATAACTATCTTAAAGAGGATAATTCTCGTCATCTCGAGCAAGGAATCTATCTGAAACCAAATTCACTCGTGCAAAAATTAGTTTCAAAATTGGATAAAAATATCCATATACTGGCGTCTAATTTCTCATGCTATAAAAGTGATTTGCTGGCAGTAAACGGGATAGATGAAGCGCTTCCTTTTGCTCCGAATAGGGATGATACCGATCTGGAATGGCGTCTAAAAGCTATAGGTGTTGAAATGAAGTCATGTAAGTTTTCTGCAAATTTGCTCCATTTGAATCATCCGCGAAGCGATCGGGGAGTTGAGGGTGACAAAAATCTCGAAATTATTTACGAAAAACAAAGAGAGAATAAATTTCGATGCCGAGACGGGATCATAAAAGTGTAAAGGGAAAATATGCTCATTCGCATTATTAAAAACTACAAAGATCGTGATTTTACTACTTATTCCCCGCGTGGTTCTATGCAATGGAATGGTATTCAGTTTACTGAAGAGCCGATAGTCTTTTGTGATGGGGTTATTGTTCTTAATACTCCCAAAAAAAAAGTTTCTCTAATGTGTCCGCCAGAAAATATTGCTGTAATAATGCAAGAGCCTTATCACAAAGGTGATACCGATTGGATGGACAGTCAGCTGGAACAATATCGATATGTTTTTACTAATCATGTACCTTCTGAAGTAGGAACGAATACACAAATTATCTTGTCACACGGTGCCTTGCCATGGCATGTTCTTAAAACGTATGATGAATTGAAAGCTATCAATCTTCCGATGGAAAAAGATAAAGTTATTTCGTGTATTGCTAGTAATCTAACACGTTGGCCCGGGCACAAAAAACGAGTTGCCTTTATCGAGTACCTAAAACAGCATAATGAACTTGGAATTGATTTTTTTGGTAAAGGGACACAGTTTATAGAAGATAAATGGGATGGCATCGCTCCGTATCGATACAGTATTGTTATTGAAAATAATGACATCGACCATTACTGGACAGAAAAAATTAGTGATGTATTTTTAGGTTTTGGATTACCGTTTTATTTTGGTTGCACCAATATTAATCATTACTTTCCTGAAGATTCATATATTTGGATTGATATTTCCAATCCTGAGAAAGCTCTTGAAACGATGAGAATCGCAATTGAAAAAAATGAATGGGAAAACCGTATTGAAGCAATTGCAGAAGCGCGACGGAGAGTTCTTGATGAATATAATTTATTGCCAATGGTTGCAGCTTTTGCTCAGAGCCATTTCTTTGAAGGTAAGAGAAAGAGAATCGCGTTAAAGCCATTCAAATATGATATAAGTACCCGTTTTAAACGGTATATTGAGCGTAAAAAGAAAAAATTGTTGAAATTGGTCGGAAAATGATAAGAATTTTTAATAAATTTTTTCTAAAAAGAATGATTCGGGTAAGAGGAAAAGATAATATTTTGGATATCAAGGGAAAACTGAAAAATTCTAAAATTAAAATTAATGGAAATAAGAATACATTAATCATTGAAGAGGGTAGATATAAAAATATTGATATCGGTATAGATGGCGATAACCATACCATTATTATAAAAAGCTCCAATAGAATTACGGGATTAAAAATCGTCGTACAAAATCATGACAATAAAATATTTATAGATACTGGAGTAGGGGTTGCAGGTGCATTACTGGTTGCATGTGGAACAAACAACAGCATATCTATCGGGCAAGACAGCATGATATCGGATGACGTAGCGATGTGGGGGTGTGATGGCCATTCCATAACTCAAGCAGGTAAAGTAATTAATTTATCCAAACCTATTGTCATAGGCTCTCATGTCTGGATCGGTACAGGGGTTAAGATATTGAAAGGGACAACCGTAGGGGACAACTCAGTTGTAGGGATGGGAAGCCTATTAAATGGAAAAGAGTATCCAAACAATAAGGTTATTGTAGGAAACCCTGCTAAAGTAGTTAAAGACAATATTGATTGGACAGTTAAAAATTTAGAAATTTAATAGTGTTTTTTTGCTTTAAAAAGACGAGAAACTTCGCGGATAATTCTTTCCAGCAATGTGCGTTTGATCTTGTCCCCTTTTGTGTGATGTAGCAATTGTCCTAGCTGTTGGTCATTGAGTTTTAAACGTTCATTATTTCCGTATTGTGTTGGGTCTATAAATGATATGAGATGATACTTTTTGCACAGTAAACTAAAGATAGATTGATCATGTCTATGTGAAACGAATTCCGAATAGTTAGGCACTCCCAAGGTATTGGGGATGTCTGTTAAAATTCTGTCGTCTTTCATATAATCAAGCCATTCATTTAAAAATCGAATTGTAAAATCTGTTTTTTTCCATAAATGTATTCCTCCTAAACACTGCATAGCATTAGTATACTCTGGATAATCACATTCCATCAGAAGGAAAGTATCTCTCTTTGTGTACAATTTTTCGAGATGAGGGTTATGAAAAGGGATGATATCTTGATTGATTTCTTTTTGAAGTGTTATGAGTGAATCAATTGTATCAACAAAGTATGCTCCAGAATCACAATAAAATAAATAATCATCTTCTTTTAGTGTCTGTAATACTTTCAATATAAAATAGGGTTTCCATAGCCAATATCCGCTTCCCCTGGGTTGTGATAGAGTTTCTTTGTTTTCTTCAAAAAAAATCTGATCTATGTCATTAAGTGAAAAAGAAAAAATCTGATCAAACCCACCAATTTTTAAAGCAGTTTCATTTTGTTGCTGCTGTTTTCCCTTAAAAGCGTCATTCGCAAAGTTTACTAAGTATTTCATTCTAGAATACCTGTGACTATTATTGAAATTTCAATAGGAATTTCAAATAGGCTCTCTTCCAAGAGCCTTTCGGATAGCTGACATTAATATAACGTCTGTAAAATATTTCGTACATTCTTTTGATCGTTTTTAATTGATTTTTATCAATACTACCTATCCTTTGTGCCAAATCTTGGACTTTCTGAGGAATCAGTGTATCACTGTAAAATTGATCTATGTTGGCTTTTTTGGATAGATTATTTTCATGCATTAAATATTCTGCTACGGCTTGATCAACAAAACCTGCATCGTATTTTAGTAAAATTTTTAGCCATAAATAGGTATCTGGTGACATACAATCAAGATCAAATCCACCTACATCCATGTACGCTTTTCTTGAAAACAGAGTCGTTAAATGGGGAATTCCAAAACCTTTCATGCCAAAAATATCTTTATTATAGTTATTAAATATGTTCTCTTTAGGAACAAATTCATCAAGTTGAATGGAGTAGCTTTGTATTCGTTCATGTTGAGTGTTTATCACGTGAAAATTTGCAAATACCAATCCAACAGTTGGATATTTGCTAAAAATTTGCATTGCTTTAGTGAAATAATTTTTGTCAATAATGACATCATCATCCGGTATCAAAAGAATAATATTACCAGTACTAACATTTCGGATAACTTGATCCCAGTGTGTACTTAGGGATAAAAGCTCAGGGTGATGTACAGATATTAGATTGGGATATTTTGTTTTTAAATCTTCTAACACTTGTGCGGTATCATCACTCGAAGCATTATTGGAAACAATGACTTCTATATTTGGATAATCTTGTGCAAAGGCGTGTTCAACAGCTCTTGCGAGGTAAGATGATCTATTGCGTGTAGGGATAATTATCGAGACTTTATCCATTTTAGCCCCCTTTTGAGTTCTTTGGTTAAATAATACGTGTATAAATAGATGAAATCTAATGTTCCGAGTTTGTTAAATAAAGAAGAATAATTAAAAGCCTCTTTATAGAGTAATCTGATGAGCATTTTAAAGACAATCTTTTCTGTTTTTTTGTTAAACATAATTAAATCAGTCGGATAGGTTTTTAATAGATTACTCCATATATCGATAATTTGCTGTGCCCTTCTTCGGTCATTTTTACGGTAATTTGTCAATGCTCCGTTTTCGTCTGTCACCTGCCAATTATGATCACCGTCACGAATCGCGACCAGTTGGTCGTAACAGAACCCTATTTTTGTATTTGAACCGCCTAAATACCACATAAAATACTCTTCACATCCGTATTTCCAAGATTCTGTAAAAATATCAAGCACTGTGGAGCGCATCATACCTGTCAAAATGCAGACAAACTCCGGCGGCTGTTTTTGATCTAACTGCAAAGAGATAGGATAAATTATTTCACAAGTGTTTTGTTTCGAATAATCGGAATGAAATTGATTCTTATGTTTTGTGCCATCGTGGTGTATGTGCAATGCATTTGAAAAACAGCTATCAATATTTTCGTTGGATTGCAAAAATAGTACTTGTTTTTCTAGTTTCATCGGATCGATCCAAATGTCATCATCCGGTGTAAAGGTAAAATAGTCTCCGTTGACAAAGCTTAATGCTCTGAGGCTGTTACCGTCCATCCCAAGGTTTTTTTCATTTTTATGATAGTGAATACGTTCATCTTGATAAGATCCTTCTATCAACTCTTTTGTCTCAAAAGTATCAGAATTATCCGTAATAATGATTTCGTAATTTGTATAGGTTTGTGAAAGTATAGAATCGAGCAGTTCTTTCAGTAGTTTCGGTCTATTGTAGGTTGGAATACAGATAGAAACTTTTCCCAAGTTTGGTGTACTCATATAAATGTCCTTTTGTTCTCATCTTCTTTACAAGGGTGTTTTGCTTTCTTAAAAAATTTCATCACGGGTGTTGGAATAGCAAAAATAGTAATAAATTTAAAGATCAGAGAAAGAGAACAGCGATATTTAAACATTTTACCGATGAGATAAAAAAATCTATAATCATAATTAAAAATTTTGTTTCCTATTTTGTGCTGTTTAAGTCCATCAACGATAAAAGGGATGTTTTGCGATGCAACTTTTAGAGCTGTTTTCTTGGAAAAATTAGAGTAAGGTATCATACAAAAATCATAAAATTTATTAACAAAAACATCTACAAAATTATGTGAAAACACACAGTGTGGATTGTTTCTAATTAATCCTTCTTTGGTGTATAAAATTGTTGATGTTTCATTTAATAGTAAAGTATTAGTAAGTGCTAACTGTATAAAGCTGCTTCCTATATATGCTTGTAAAGATGAAAAGTTTTTAATTTTGGTTTTGTTAATTACTAAACGGCTGACCCAAAAAAATGAAGCAATATATGCGTATCTTTCTTCTTCGCGCAAGTTGGATAAACAGAGAATATCTCCTGCATTAATTTGTATTTTTTCCTCAGCTAAAGTTCTGAGTGAAGTAAAAGTTAAAATTCCTTTTTCATTAGCATCGTTCAAACAAATTAAATCTGGAGAGTCCTTTTTTATGTAGTTTATAATGATAGAAGGGGCATTTTGTTCCATATCGTCATCATCGCTTAAAACCCAAACATAATCTGTTGTTGAAAGTTTTACGCATTTTAAAACATTGGCGTCATATCCAAGATTAGTTGTATTTCTATGATAAACAATATTTGAAAATTGTTCTATAAATGGTTTTACTATGTCGATAGTGTTGTCTTCCGAAGCATTGTCGCTGATTAATATCAGACAATCTTCATCGATTATTGAAAACAAAAAAGAGAGTTTTTGTTTTAGTATTTCAGCTCTATTATATGTTGGTATAGCGATAGTGAGTAGTGGCATTTAATGAGTTTCCTCTACCATTTTTGGTATACCTTCATAGATGCTTTTAAAATGAAAGTTTAGTCCATGCGCATTGATAAAATCTATAAATGAGCTATCGGCATAGCTATTCATAATCTCATCGTCACGATAATCAAGTACACCATAACGGATAGTGGAAGTACTTTGGAGAGATGCTTTCAATGACTCAGCAAATTCTTTTATACTAAAACTAGAACCAGTACCTATCTCAAACTCAAGCGCTGAAGCAGTTTTGAAATATGATACATTGTCAAGCAATATTTTATAAGCGTTAACAACATCAGAAATATAAACAAAATCTCGTTTTTGATCTCCATATGTTAAATCAATATCATGATGAGATACAATATTTTTCAGCAAAAAAGTAATAAATTTATCGGGATTATCATTTTCACCATAAATATGTTCAAGTCTCATATTGATAGTGGTGATATTTTTGCTGATTTCTTTGAGATAGTGCAAGAATAATTTTTTAGTTTTTGAATAGTGAGGCAATGCATTGTATGAAAGGTGCTCTTTATTGAAATAACTATCCGTATTAAAAAAATATTTTAACTGATACGATTGGCCGATTTCAAGCAGTTTCATTGGAAATACTACATTATCATTGAAAATTTCAAAAAAATAGTTATTTGTTCGTCCATAATTTGTTGCACAATGTATAACTGTTTCGATAGGGTGATTGGAAAAAATATCTTCTATTTGTTGAGTTTTTGCTTCGTCAATGTAATAAGCATGGATATTTTTAGATTCTTTTAAAAGCTCTTCGATTCGGTTTGTATCGGAAGTCTTTCTTAGGGTAATAATTATTTCATAGCTATCAGCCAGCCGTTTTAGTAAATGACTTCCAAGAAAACCATTGGCTCCCGTTAAGAGGATGGCTTTCACTGACCACTGACCCATTCAATCATTTTTCGAATACCTTCTTCTTTGGAAATTTTCGGTTCCCATCCTATCAGCTCTTTTGCTTTTGTTAAATCTGCGACAAAAATCTTTTGATCGGATTCTCTTACTGGAAGTTGAGTATATTCCATCTTCACGTCAAGTTCATTCTCTAAAAAATGAAACAGTTCAAGAAGTGAGGAAGAATTTTCTATACCTCCCCCGACATTAAACGCTTGACCTTTTATGCTATCTATCTTTGTTGAAGCTTTTAGGTAGAGAGCTACCATGTCCTCGGCATGAGCTATATCTCTTACTTGTTTACCATTGCCTGAAATCGTAAAAGGTTCTTTCAGCGTCTTGTTTTTGATGTTTATGGACTGTTGTGTGAACCAACCGATCCATCCTTGATCGTAGGTGGCAAATTGTCTTCCGCCAAACATCGAAGAGTGTCTAAATACAACGGTTTTTAGCCCGTATATTCGTGCAAAATCAAGCATATACTGGTCTGCGCTCCCCTTGGATGTTCCATAAGGGGAATGAAAGTCGAGATTAACACTTTCATCAAATCCGTTTGGCTTTTCGATACATCTGTAGCGTGTTTCAGTCTCTTTATACGTGAACTGTTCTAAATCACCATAAACTTTGTTGGTAGAAGAGTAAATAATAGTCGATTCAGGGCTGTAGAGTCTTACGGCATTAAGTAGATTAAAACTTCCACCGACATTGACCTCAAAATCCATTCGCGGGTCTAGGATGGAAGTCGTCATAGCAACTTGGCCTGCTAGATGATAGATAACATCGGGTTTATGCGTTTTAATGGTCCGTTCAACATCATTGGTGTTTCTAATATCACCGTGAACAAATTCAAATTCCCCTTGTGTTCTAAGCCATTCGAGATTTTGGTAACTGCCAAATCGGTAAAGAGAGTCAAATACGACAAGTTCATTTCCCTGCTTTAGTATTTCACTGGCTATATTGGAACCTAGAAACCCGCATCCGCCTGTTATTAAATATTTCATGCATTGGCCTTAATAAATTCGCTAATTTTCTTAATCATATAATTAATAGCATCATCGCCCATACCTGGGTATAAACCTATCCAAAAGCTATCATTCATGATTTTATCGGTATTGACCAAGTCCCCAATAACTCGATACTCTTCATTTTTAATCAAGCTGTCAAACATAGGGTGTCTTAGCATATTTCCTGCAAAAAGATTTCTTGTTTGAATATTAGAATTTTCTAAAAATTCAACAATATCATTTCTTGAAAACTTCACACCCTCATTTAACGTTATCATGAAGCCAAACCAACTAGGATCGCTAAGCGGTTGTTTTTCTACTAAGGTGATTTCTTTCAAATCTTTCAACCCATTGTAGAGTTTAGAAAAATTTTCTTTTCTTTTTTCGACAAACGTGGGGAATTTTTCGAGTTGAGCTACACCGATTGCTGCTTGCATATCGGAAACTTTGAGATTGAATCCGAAGTGCGAGTAGACGTATTTGTGATCATACCCTTTTGGCAATGTTCCGAAACTCTGAGAAAATCTGCATCCGCATGTATTATCTATACCGCTTTCGCACCAGCAATCACGTCCCCAGTCACGCATTGAGAGCATAATTTTTTTAAGAAGCGGATTATCGGTATAGGTTGCCCCACCCTCACCCATGGTCATATGATGAGGAGGGTAAAAACTGCTCGTCCCGATGTCTCCCCACGTTCCTGTCGGTTTCCCATCATAAATGGAACCAAGTGCATCACAATTGTCTTCGATGAGCCAAAGGTTGTGTTTATCGCAGAAATCTTTAACGGCTTTTAAATTAAAAGGATTTCCAAGCGTATGAGCAATCATCACCGCTTTTGTTTTCGGACTGAGTGCTGCTTCGAGTTGTGTGGTATCGATGTTGAAGTGTTTTAATTCCATATCAACAAAGACAGGAACGGCACCGTATTGGACAACAGGAGCAACGGTAGTCGGGAAACCTGCTGCTACTGTGATGACTTCATCACCCCGTTTGATCTGACGATTTCCCAATAGCGGCGAAGTTAGGGCATAAAATGCGAGTAGGTTGGCAGAACTTCCACTATTTACTAAAAATACCCATCGTACATTTAAATATTCAGATAATTGTTTCTCAAATTTTTTGGAATAATCACCGTACGTTAACCAAAAGTCCAAAGATGAATCGATAAGATTTATCATCTCTTTTTCATCAAAAACACGGCCGGCATAATTGACACGGCTTTTCCCCTCAACGAATACTTTCTCTTGTTGCGGTTTATGTACGAGTTCGTAATATTCTTTAGTTTTGTCTAAAATCTCTTGCTTTAGCTGTTCTTGTTTATTCATTTGAGTATTCCTTGTAGCGTGTTTTTGATCCCGTCTTCGAGTGTGATGTTTGGTTTCCATCCTAACGTGTTAAGTTTTGATATATCAGCTTGCATATCCATTTTTTCATTAGGTCGATACGGTATCGCTCCAAAATCAAGTTTTGTATTTAGAGGCCGTGAGATGGATAATTGAGTATAAATAATACTCAAAAACTCTTTGACTTCTATTGAATGACCGGATCCAAGTTCAAACTCTTCATAGGCGGGAAAAGCATGATAATTTAGAATGATTGTCATAAAAGCATCTACGATATCGTCGATATAGATGAAATCTCTCTTTTGGATTCCGTTGGTAAGGGGAATGGTTTTAACATCGGCTTTTAACTGTTCAATGATCCAAGAAACAAATTTGGTCGTATCATCTTGGGGACCGTACATGTGTTCTATTTTTATGTTGACCATTTTAGTAGTGTGAGAGGATAAAAATTTCATCCAGTCAACAAGTTGAGCTTTTGATAGTGAATAGGGGTTGATATTCCTCTCTAGCAATGTGTCCGTATTAAGAAATAGCTTGACATTATTCTCTATCGAAAGTTCTAACAGTTTCAGTCCAAATAATAAATTGGTACTGATAATTGAAGAAATTTGCTTGTTGAATCTCCCATAATCCGTTACCGTATTGACTACGATATCAATGGTATGGTGTTTGAAAATATCGGTAAGATCCACTTCATCCGCATTATAAAACGTTGCACGATCCACTTCATTCGTTACTCTGTAACAATCAGATTCTTTTCTCTTTAAAGCGATGACCTCATAATTTTCTTTCAAGAATTTTTTGAGCAGAGAACTGCCTAAAAAACCTGTAGCACCGGTAAGCAATACCGTCATATCTTTAAATAGCCCATACTAGTTTTTTATTTTTTGCATCTGCTATATAGGCTTTTAGGTCTTCTTCGCTCAACACGTTGCCATTTTCATAAAAAGCTTTGTACCATTTAACTGTTTTTTCAAACGTCGTTGCACTATCCCACACATCTTTCCATTTTAGATGGATATGGGCTTTAGAACAGTCGAGTTTTAAAAGATTTGCTTCATGGAGCTGATTTGGATCACGGGTTATCTCATAGTCGATCTTATCCCAATGTTGTTTGACATTGTTTACTACTTCTTCGACGGTTATGCTTCCCTCATCGCTGGGGCCAAAGTTCCATGCTTCCCCGAACTGCACTTTTTCTTCTAACAGTTTTTGTCCGATAGCGAGATATCCGCTGAGCGGTTCAAGGACATGCTGCCATGGGCGAGTAGCATTGGGATTTCGAATGCTGACTTTTTTCCCTTTTGAAACGGAGAGCATAATATCGGTTATTAAGCGGTCTTGTGCCCAATCGCCGCCACCGATCACATTGCCCGCACGGCAGGAAGCCAATAAAGTGTTATGCGATTTTTTATACTCTTTAGGATTAAAGTAAGAGTTTCGATAGGAGTTGGCCAACAGATCAGCACATCCTTTGGAAGAACTGTACGGATCATATCCCCCCATCGGATCGTTTTCACGGTATCCCCAGACCCATTCGCGATTTTCATAGGCTTTATCGCTTGTGATGTTGACGATGGCTTTGACCTTATGTGTACGGCACGCTTCAAAAACCTTCAGTGTCCCCATGACATTGGTTTCATAGGTTTCGATAGGGTTATCGTAGGACAATCGAACCAACGGTTGTGCTGCTAGATGAAATACGATGTCCGGTTGGTGAGTTGCAAGTGCGAGATTTAATTTATCTAAATCGCGGATATCTCCGATGATGGAAACGATATCAAGATTGAGTAGTTCGATATGGCTTGGTTCAGTTGGAGCTTGAAGCGAATAACCGATAACTTTGGCTCCTATACTTTTGAGCCAATAGGTTAGCCAAGAACCTTTGAATCCTGTATGTCCGGTTACAAATACGGTTTTATTTTTATATATTCCCCCAAAAAGATCGGTCATTACCATACTTTCCAAGGAGCTTTTTTCGCATCCCAAAGATTGTTGAGATCATTTTTGTCTTTTAGGCTGTCCATAGGTTTCCAAAATCCGGAGTGTTTATAGGTGAAAATTTCGCCGTCACGGGCGAGACTTTGTAGTGGATTTTGTTCGAATACGGTGCTGTCCCCCTCGGTGATATAGTCAAATACTTTAGGCTCACAGATAAAAAAACCGGCATTGATCCAGCCGCCATCCCCTTTCGGTTTTTCAAGAAAATGGGTTACTTGATGATTTTCTTCTATATTTAATGCACCGAAACGACCCTCAGGCTGTGCAGAGGTCATGGTCATAGCTTTTCCGTGAGATTTATGAAACTCCACCAATTCAGCTATGTTAATGTCTGCAACACCATCACCATAGGTGAGCATAAAAGGTTCATTCCCGATAAATGACTGTGCCCGTTTGACCCTTCCGCCGGTCATACTATCCAAACCGGTATCCAAAAGGGTGATTTTCCACGGTTCGCTTGAATTGTTTAAGACTTCCATCTTACCGTTTTGCATATCAATCGTCACATCGCTTTGGTGGAGGAAATAGTTGGCAAAATACTCTTTGATAAAATAACCTTTATAGCCGAGAAGTACCACAAAATCGTTAAATCCATAGTGACTGTAAATTTTCATGATGTGCCAAAGAATGGGTTTTCCCCCAATTTCTACCATCGGTTTTGGACGGATATCCGTCTCTTCAGAAAGACGAGTACCATAACCGCCTGCGAGTAATAACACTTTCACGCTCAACCCTTTTTATCTAAACTAAAATTTAAATGATTTTTCTTTTGTAATTTTATCGTATAAAAGCCAAAATCTTAACGGTTAAAGCTATTTGCTGTAAACTGAGAAATATTATTTTTATCCAATACGATTCCGAAATCATTAAAAAGTGCTCCCCCACACCTTTCACCTTTGATTTTTGTATTAATACAATTTCCGATTTCAGAAGTGTAATGCCCTTGGTCTACAAAAGTAGTAGGATAGTTTTTATTTACAGGATTTGAATAACAAAAATGATGAATATTTCCAAAAATGGTAGTTATATCATTGAGCCATTGATAATAGATGTCTTGATTGCTCTTTTTGCTTAGGAGCACTTTTAAGACAGGATCCGGTAAAGGTGTTGTAAACACGATGAATTTTACTGAGGGATTGTTTTTAATTAAAGATTTCAATGCCTTCATGTAGTTGTTTCGGTCGTATTTTAGAGTATCGTTCCGTATTAAAGTTAGATACGTATTAACCTTTTCATTCACTTTGTCGGGTTTTATCGGGTGAGTCAATGCAATATGATTTTGGTCATAAGTTTTGAATCTTTTTTTGTAGCGGTTAAAAAGGGTATTTCGTAGATTTTTGATACTGACAGTAGTTGAATCATAGGTAATAAGGCTTTTATAGCGATATAGCGGCGCATAGGAAGCTTTTATATAAGTGTTACAATCGGTTTCATTGATTTTAGGGCCAATGGTCAGTAAATCTAATCCAAGAAAAATAGTATCAATTTTCGAGCCATTTTTTGTTTTTGCAAATTCAACATAGTCTTGAAACTCATACGGTGTCATACCATCTGCAGCTAAGTTCAATATTTTAAGAGGCAGAAGGGCTTGAGAATTATGTACTGTAACGCGGGAACTTCCAAGTATCAACCCTTGAAAATTTAAATTGCCAAAGTGGATAAGATTTATTTTTTGCTGTCTTTCATTAAAACCTTCTCTGTGAGATTGCAAGAAGTTTTTATGTTCAAAACACCAAAGTGGATCTATAAAATAGTTAAATCCACCAATGGATATAAGTGAGCTAAAGGCTAAAAACAGAGTGGTTTGAACCCATTTTTTTGTCGTCATAATTGAAAGCCTAAAAATTAAAATATAAAAATTCGCTCACTTGCATGAGATTTAAGATCCCGGCAAGTGAAAAAATCAAAAACAAAAAGAGATAACGCCAGTTAGGTCGAAACGAGTGAAGCGTCTCCATACTGTTTTTGAGGAGGAGTACAACGAGAAATGCTCCTAAAATCCATAGGGATGTTTCACTGCTTATAGTTTTACCTTCAGGAAGCATCATTCCATTGACACCGGCCATAGCGGATAGGATATTTTTAGCAGCATCCCAATCCTTGGCTCTAAAGAAGATCCAGGTGATATTGATGAAGTTAAAAGTGATGAACCACGCAAGGTATTTGTTCATTGATAAACCGAGTGATTTCCAAGCACGG
>NZ_MIBU01000265.1:0-3121 GCF_001830725.1 Sulfuricurvum sp. RIFOXYD12_FULL_44_77 | reverse complement strand
TTCGAGGGTATATCCCGCTATCTTGCAAAAATCTTCGTTGGCAAAAAGAATTTTCCCTTTTGAATCGGTTTGTGATACCAAAAAATCGGTATCTTTTAGTATGTGTTCCATTCATATTCCTTCGTATATTACAAACCATTATCGATGTCATTTCGTACAGTTTTAGAGGTAACTGATAGTGATATAAGATAAAAAATATCCTAATTGTTCTCAGGATAGTATAGTAGCTGTGCAGGGTTATTTTTCGGTTATTTTAGGAAGGGAAGCGGTTAAGATGCAATGCATATTTTATACCCCAGATTTTTAGCGGTTACGATCGTCTCTTCTCCGATTTTAGAGCGTAATCTTTTGATGAGCGTTTTAACACTGCTCTCAGAAACAATCTCCCCATCCCATAAAAAAGATTCAATCTGGGTTTTGCTGAGGATCGATTGTTTATTTTTGATGAGTAATGAGAGGAGTTCAAACTCTTTTTTGGTGAGTAAAATCATTTCCCCCTCTTTACTAACGACTCTATGAGCTAAATCAACGACAACACCGCTATCGAGATGATAGAGATATTTGGCCACTTGCTGTTCGTACACTATCGCCTCTTTTTTCTTGAACAGCTCTTGGCACAACTGCAGAACGTGGCCAATTTGGATCGGTTTGACCAAATATTCGGTGATATTTAACGGGATAATTCGCAGAAGGGTTTTTGAGTCGGTATGTGCCGACATAAAAATAACCGGCAGATTAACATCCAATTCTCTCAGTTGTTTGACAAAATCAGCACCGTCTTGATGGGGCATACGCATATCGGTGAGGATAATGTCGATTTTGTGTGAGAGTGCTTTTTCATACGCTTCAGAGCCGTTAACGGCGGTAAGTACATTTTTAAAGTACCGTTTGAGAATATTAACAAGAGAATTCAATGCGATAGGGTCATCTTCGGCGATGAGAATAGAATATTTTTTAAAGTCATTATAGTTTTCCACTTACTTTTCCCCTTTTGCCGCTGATTCTGCGCCAATTATAGCCATTTATACTCTGATAAAAAGATTAAAAGCGCGGCAGAGTAAGGGTAAAGGTACAGACTCCCTCTTTGTTGCGCGGCTGGAGGATGAGGTCTCCTTTTAACTGGCGTTTGGCGAGGGTGTGTGCAATGGTCAGCCCCAGCCCTGTCCCCATCTCTTTGGTCGTGTAATAGGGTTCAAAAATCCGTTTTGCGGTGGGTGTATTGATCCCTCCCGCTTTGTCGCTGACATCGATACGAAGTGACTCTTTATAGGCATGGAGGGTAAGTGTGATTGTCGGGTCGCACGTGGATTGCTCCAGAGCCTCTTTTGCGTTGGTAATCAAAGAGAGGAGAATTTGTTTAATCAGTGCGGGAGAGCTGTTGAGATTAAATCTCTCCGGTTCTGACTCGTCTTGGCATGAATGCAATACTTCTCGCCCTTTAGAACATACTGTTTCCAGTGTGATTCCATGTGTATTGAGTTGGGTTTGAAAAAGGGTGCGAATCTCAGTGACGATTTCGATCAGATTACACGGTTCTTCTTTTTTTTCATCGACACAAAAGTTTCGAAAGGCATCGATAGTCTGTGACATAAACTGCAACTGATCCATAACCCCTTTTTCAGATACGCTCAAATACTCTTTGTCAAGCTCGTGATGGTTGAAGGCACTGACCAAATCTTGCATAATAAGACCTATCGAGTTGAGCGGTTGGCGCCATTGGTGAGCAATAGCACCGAGCATATCTCCCATCGCATCGAGTTTTGCCTGATGCGCAAGCATCACTTTGTTTTTTGTACTTTCAACTTCGAAACGGTGAAGATTGAACCGAATAATCCCGATGAGAGGAACCACTACAAGCGTCAGTGCTAAAAAGATAATGACTCCGAACTGGAGAAGCCTCCGGATCAAAATGTCATTGGGGGAGATTTTAGGTTGATAAAGGGCTAATAATTTTTGACCGTAGAGATCGAGGGAGAAAGCGACGGTATCCTCATTGATCCAGCGATGTTCCCCTTTCTTTAGGAGAGAAAAATGTGACTCAGAGAGACCGAAGTACTCATCTGCACGTTGTGCAGGAGAACGGTATCTCGACCATGCCCAAGAGGGTTCGGGGTGAATTAAAAAGTAGCCCTCATGATCAATCAGAAAAAAGGTTGAGACGTTATCGCTTTTGAGGTGTTCTATCCACTCTTGCATATAATAGTTGATCACGATGATTCCGATTTTTATACCGTCCTTATAGACCGCTATTCCGGCTCGAAGAGTAGGGTTGAAGGGAATATCGAGCCTTCCGTATTCCATGTTAAGATCCAACTTAGAAAAATCAATGACATTTTCTGAGAGTGCGGCAAATTGTCGGAAATAGTAGCGATTGCCTTTATTCTGGAGTTTATCAGCTGAGATTTGACGGATACTCCCATCACGAAGACGATCGAATCGAATCTTTTCATCTCCCTTTAAATCGATAAATCGTATCTGCATAATGTGGGTATCAGCTTTGAGAAAATGGTAAAAGAGAGACGGATCGGGCTTTTCGGAAAGAGACCGTAGAATTTGAGATTGTGTTTGTTGAAATTCATCGATACGGGACTGATTTATCGTATGTTGCTGAGATAGTCGTGCCAGTGCACGAGATTGGATATCGCTATGAATAATCCATACTCCTGAAGCCATGACCAAGATGGAGAGCGCTATTCCGATCCATAGATTAATCCAAACGAGATTGAATCTGTTCTTTGTGTAAATTTTTTTCATTGTGTATAACTTTATAGTAGCATAAGCTTTATTCGGCACCATTTTAACGCAATTCAAGAGAGGAGTGTGCTAAAATACCTTTCTTTAAAATAAACGGATATTGTGTACAAGGTAAACGGCGTGAAAGTAGCTATTCAGTGTGATTCTCCATTGTTGCAGCGTTCCTTGGAACTTTTTTTGGAAGGTCACTTGAGCTCTCTGCGTCAGTGCGACATTCTGATCCGTGATAAAAATATTCGTGACGACCAATATCCTACCTTTGTGGTCGGTGTAGAAACATCCTCTGATTTGATTAAGCCGTTTTCAAAAGCGCAATTACTTCACGCACTGAATCAAAAATTTGAATCTGAACGCTATCCCCCTGTCG
>NZ_MIBU01000264.1:0-1260 GCF_001830725.1 Sulfuricurvum sp. RIFOXYD12_FULL_44_77 | reverse complement strand
GCAATACACAAAAGATTGCACAATGCTGTGCACTTACCCGCACAATCAAATCTCTTATCAACGAATAAAGAAGGTAGAGAACCCCAGTGTACATGGAATGCATGTCTGGGCTGTTCTTTTCCTCTCCTTTACCATACCTCTTTTCGGTGATAACACCATCTCAAGCAGTGTGCCAAAAGATTATACCCCTACGTTTATCAACGTCAATGAAGAACTTCCCACCCGCTATAAATCCGTCGTCGAAGATTCTCTCTATTTGCAGTTAATTATGCTCTCATCGATCGGAGCACTGGCGATGATGCCTGAAGATATTACCAACTGGAATGCGGCGAAACTCGAAGAAAAGTCGCTCTCTCAGCGATGGAAGGAACATGTCACCACAACACCTGTCTGGGATAATGACAACTGGGCTATAAACTACATCGGTCATCCTATTTCGGGTGCTTGGTATTATACGATGGGACGAAACGACGGGTTATCGATCGGAGAATCGGCCGCTTTATCGGCCTTAATGTCCACTTTTGTCTGGGAATACGGGTACGAGGCTTTCGCTGAGGTTCCCTCGATTCAAGATCTCATCGTTACCCCTTTGTTCGGTTCTATTTTGGGGGAGGGGATGTATATCCTTGAGGGGAAACTGGATCAAAAAGGGGGCGAGGTTTTTGGCTCCAGAGCTTTGGGAAACGTAAGCTATTTCTTTCTTGACCCGTTGGGACGCATTACCGATGGGATGAAAAATGCCCTCTTGTTTTTCAGAATTGATCTGGACGTAACGATGAGTATCCAAACGTATCCTCAGTTTCGAGCAATACCCCATCATCTTACGGGTGAGCCGACCGATTCGATCCTCTATAGTGACCGTGAAATCGGCTTCATTATCACCTTTCGGTAGAGTTTGCACATTACCCTTTCATTTACGCAGCTTAGGGTATAATTGCGTCATGACTTCGGTTATCCTTTTTTCTTGTGGGGGCGACATGGCTTCGACTGGATCAAGAAGGTTTAGGTTGCATTGCCGGACTGAGCAACTCCGTTATACGGCTCACACTTGCTTAAACGCAAACAACACTAATTACCGTCCTGCTTACGCTGTAGCGTAAGTTTAATTTAATTTAGGACTGCGCTACCTTCCTATGCTATAACTGGAAGGGCTTGGCGTATAACCCCTGTGATAGCTATATTCTTGGAGTGTCTCGGACTTGAATGAATTTAGAGAATTGGATGATGTAGCTTTGCACGTTGTGTGATAGTCATCTGAAA
>NZ_MIBU01000263.1:0-5908 GCF_001830725.1 Sulfuricurvum sp. RIFOXYD12_FULL_44_77 | reverse complement strand
CGGCAGGGAAAGTACAACAATGTATCGTAACAATCCCGGATCGTTGTTACGCAACAATGTACTCAGAGTGTATTGAAGATTGTAAGAAAAACGGTCAATTCGATGTTACCACTATGGGCTCAGTATCAAACGTCGGTTTGATGGCGCAAAAAGCAGAAGAGTACGGCTCACACCCAACAACATTTGAAATCGCAGAAGACGGTGTTGTAACCGTATCTGATGAT
The DNA here is from genome assembly GCF_001830725.1 of Sulfuricurvum sp. RIFOXYD12_FULL_44_77. Taxonomy (NCBI): domain Bacteria; kingdom Pseudomonadati; phylum Campylobacterota; class Epsilonproteobacteria; order Campylobacterales; family Sulfurimonadaceae; genus Sulfuricurvum; species Sulfuricurvum sp. RIFOXYD12_FULL_44_77. Next base: position 5,684 of record NZ_MIBU01000263.1, on the reverse strand, counting down.
AGCGGCGTATTGATGACTTTCAATGTTGAGAAAGGTGATATCTGGCGTATGTCGAGAGCTAAAGATATCCCGATCAAAGATTGGGTACGTCTTGCGGTTGAGCGTGCTGAAATCGAAAATGTTCCGGTTGTCTTCTGGTTGGATGAAAACCGTGCGCATGATGCTGAAATCATTAAAAAAGTGAACGCGTACCTACCTGAGTTCAACAAATCAGGGATCGAGTATCACATCTTGGCTCCTGAAAAAGCGATGGCGTTCTCACTTAAACGTGTACGTGCAGGACAAAACACTATTTCAGCAACGGGTAACGTTCTTCGTGACTATTTGACTGACTTGTTCCCAATCCTTGAGCTTGGAACATCGGCTAAAATGCTTTCAATCGTTCCTCTCCTTGCAGGTGGTGGATTGTTTGAAACGGGTGCGGGCGGCTCTGCACCGAAACACGTTGAGCAATTTGTAAACGAGGGTCACCTTCGTTGGGATTCATTGGGTGAGTTCTTGGCTCTTGCAGAGTCACTACGTCACATCAACAAAACGAAAAAAGACAACAAATTGAGCGCTCTTACTGCGGCTCTCGATGTTGCAAACGCGGCGTATTTGGATAACAACAAAGAGCCATCACGTAAAGCGGGTGAGCCGGATAACAAAGCGAGTCATTTCTTCTTGGCTCAATACTGGGCAAAAGCGTTGGCTGAGCAAACTGTGGACGGAGAACTTGCATCAAAATTTGCTAACGTGGCTAAAGCGTTGTCTGAAAATGAAGCTAAAATCATGGAAGAACTTCTCTCTGTAGAAGGAAAACCTCAAGATATCGGCGGTTATTACCACCCTAATCTTGAAAAAGTAACAGCGGCAATGCGTCCGAGTGCAACATTGAACGCTATTATTAGCGCAATCTAAATGCATAGATTCCGGTTCGCCGGAATCGTTTTTTATCTGTAGAGTTTTCTCTATAGATAAAAGGCGATTATATCGTCTTGTGATTATCTTCTTTTTGGAGAGGTAATAGCAATATGACACAAGGAGTAGGAAAATGGTAAAAGGAAAACGCGTCGGAATCGTAGGGGCAGGAAATGTCGGATCGACGATCGCTTACTCTCTTGCAATGCTTGGTTCGTGCCATGAGATTATTTTACGTGATAACAAAATCGAAATTGCAAAAGGTAAAGCGCTTGATATGTCTCAAGCAGCAGCGGCAGTCCGAAGCCACTCAACAGTAACGGTTGCTGAAACGATGGCGGATATGACCGATTGTGATGTCGTCGTTATCACCGCAGGTAGCCCTCGTCTTCCGGGAATGAGCCGTGATGATTTGTTGATGATCAATGCAAAAGTTACTCGTGAAGTAATCGAGGGAGTTGCAAAATATTCTCCGAATGCAATCGTTATCATGGTTTCCAATCCGTTGGATGCCATGACGTATGTGGCATTGCGTGAGAGCGGTTTTGATCGCAGCCGTGTTATCGGTATGGCGGGAGTATTGGACAGTGCCCGTATGGCTGCATTTATCCAAGAAAAACTTGGATACGGCGGCGGACAAATTCGTGCGTCGGTTATGGGCGGACATGGGGATGATATGGTTCCTCTTCCGCGCTATTCGACGGTTGCGGGTGTTCCTCTTTCCGATGTCTTAACTCAGGATGAGATTGATGAGATTGTTCAACGCACACGCAAAGGGGGAGCGGAAATCGTAGCGCTTCTCCAAACGGGATCAGCCTATTATGCTCCGGCAAAAGCAACAGCGATTATGGTAGAAGCGATCTTGAAAGATACCAAACAAATTCATCCGTGTGCCGTTTACCTCGAAGGGGAATACGGTTTCCATGATGTGGTAAGCGGTGTTCCTGTTATGCTAGGAGCCAACGGTGCCGAGAAAATCATTGAAGTAACGTTGAATGAGACAGAGAAAGCAATGTTTGCCGCATCATGTGCCTCGGTTCAAGGGTTGATTGATACCCTCAATACGAATAAATTTTTTGAAGGAGCCAAATAATGAGTTATCGCATCGAAAAAGATACGATGGGTGAAGTTCGAGTACCGAATGACACTTACTGGGGAGCGCAAACACAGCGTTCACTGGAGAACTTCCAAATCGGTGAAGAGAAAATGCCGTATGAAATTACAAGAGCATTTTCACTTCTCAAAAAAGCGGTAGCGTTGGTTAACTGCGATCTTGGAATGTTGAGTAAAGAAAAAGCGGATGCTATCGCTCAGGCGGCAGACGAGATGCTCTCGGGAAAACTTGATGCTCATTATCCGCTTGTCGTATGGCAAACGGGTTCGGGTACCCAGTCAAACATGAACAACAATGAAGTGTTGGCAAGCCGTGCAACGGAGATTCTCGGCGGTGATTTCAGAACTCAAAAATTGGTTCACCCGAACGATGACGTCAACAAATCACAAAGCTCGAACGATACCTATCCGACGGCGTTGCACGTTGCTGCGGTTATCGCGGTTGAGACACGTCTTCTTCCGGCAATCGATCATTTACGCCGTACGTTAATCGCAAAAAGCGAAGCGTTCAGCGATATCGTCAAAATCGGACGTACCCATCTCCAAGACGCTACCCCGTTGACACTCGGTCAAGAGATCAGCGGTTGGGTAGAGATGCTCAACAAATGTGAAAAAATGGCGAAAGATTCACTCGAATCGGTTCGCGAACTTGCCCTCGGCGGAACAGCAGTCGGAACGGGATTGAATGCTCATCCTGAATTAGGAGAACGCGTAGCGGCAAAACTGACTGAATTAACAGGTCATACATTTGTCACGGCACCGAATAAATTTCATGCGTTGACCTCTCATGACGCTCTTGTATTTGCACACGGCGCTCTTAAAGCGCTTGCGGCTGATATGATGAAAATTGCCAACGACGTTCGTTGGTTGGCTTCAGGGCCGCGTTGTGGAATCGGCGAGATCACTATCCCTGAAAATGAGCCGGGTTCATCGATTATGCCGGGTAAAGTAAACCCTACTCAAAGTGAAGCGGTGACCATGGTAACCTGCCAAGTTATGGGAAATGATGCCTGTATCGGTTTCGCGGCTAGCCAAGGGAATTTTGAGCTTAACGTGTTCAAACCGGTAATCGCCTATAACTTTTTACAATCGGTTCGTTTGCTCGCTGATTCTATCGTGTCGTTCAACGATAACTGTGCGGTAGGAATTGAGCCGGTACGCGATCAAATCGACGCCTATTTGAACAATTCATTGATGTTGGTAACAGCACTAAACCCGTACATCGGATATGAAAACGCGGCAAAAATTGCTAAAACAGCACACAAAGAGAACTCCACACTGAAAGAGACCGCCATTAAACTGGGTCTCTTAACAGCCGAAGAGTTCGATAAATATGTCATCCCTGAAGAGATGACAAGACCAATAGCGTAAACTTACAATAGGAGGAATGGATGAATATTCACGAATATCAAGCTAAAGAATTATTCAAAAAATACAATGTACCGACACCACGCGGACATATCGCTTTTACACCCGATGAGGCGGTAAAAGCGGCTCAAGAACTCGGCGGAAGTGTTTGGGTTGTTAAAGCTCAAATTCATGCCGGCGGACGCGGTTTAGGCGGCGGGGTAAAATTAGCCCGTTCTACTTCTGAAGTACGCGCTTTGGCTGCTGAAATTCTAGGGATGCAATTGGTGACACACCAAACAGGTCCAGAGGGTAAACTCGTTCAAAAAGTATACATTGAAGAGGGTGCCGATATCAAAAAAGAGTACTACCTCGGTATGCTACTCGACCGTGCGTCTGAAATGCCGATTATGATGGCCTCTACTGAGGGCGGTATGGCGATTGAAGATGTAGCGCATGACTCTCCTGAGAAAATTATCAAAGTCGCTATTGATCCGTTGACCGGTTTCCAAAGCTTCCATGGCCGCAAATTGGCATTTGGTTTAGGCTTGGCGGTTGAGGAGATCAATACCTTTATTAAATTTGCATCGGCACTTTATCGTGTATATATGGATCACGATGCTGAGATGATCGAAATCAATCCGTTGATCAAAACGGGTGACGGTAAATTTTTGGCTCTTGATGCAAAAATGGGCTTTGACAACAATGCCCTTTATCGTCAATCACAAGTCAATGAGATGCGCGACCTGACAGAGGAAGAACCGACAGAGATCGAAGCGGACAAATACGGTCTGAGCTATATTAAACTTGACGGAAACGTCGGTTGTATGGTAAACGGTGCCGGTCTTGCAATGGGTACTATGGATACGATCAACTACGAAGGCGGTCGTCCGGCTAATTTCCTTGATGTCGGCGGAAGTGCGAGTGCGGAAACAGTGGCAAAAGGGTTTGAAATCATCCTTAAAGATCCGAACGTTAAAGCAATTTTTGTCAATATCTTCGGCGGTATTGTACGATGTGATCGTGTTGCTAACGGTATTTTGGAAGCAACAAAACTTACAAACGTCAATGTTCCTGTTATTGTTCGACTTGACGGTACCAACGCTATCGAAGCGGCGGAAATTTTAAACAATGCCGGAATCGCTAATATCGTAGCGGCAACCGATCTTGCAGACGGTGCTCGTAAAGCCGTTGCAGCAGCGAAAGGAGAATAATTTATGTCAATTTTGGTAAACAAAGATACAAAAGTAATCGTACAAGGTTTCACAGGTAAAGAGGGGACGTTCCATGCAGAGCAATGTATGGCATACGGCACCAAGATCGTCGGTGGAGTAACACCGGGCAAAGGGGGGCAAGAGCACCTCGGTCAACCTGTATTTAATACGGTAGAAGAAGCGGTACGTGCTACCGGTGCTACGGTTTCTATGATTTTCGTTCCACCGGCTTTCGTATCCGATGCCGTTATGGAAGCGGCAGATGCAGGGATCAGCCTTGCGGTTATTATTACCGAGGGTGCGCCTGTTAAAGATATGATGTTCGCAAAAGCGTACGCGGTTAAAAAAGACATGATGACTATCGGGCCAAACTGTCCGGGAATTATCACGGCGGATGAGTGTAAAATCGGAATTATGCCGGGGTTCATTTTCAAAAAAGGGAACATCGGACTTATCTCTAAATCAGGGACATTGACGTATGAGTCAGCGAACCAAGTGGTTAAAGAGGGCTTCGGTATTACCACAGCGGTCGGTATCGGCGGCGACCCGATCATCGGCTTGAGCTACAAACAACTCCTTCCGATGTTTGAAGCAGACCCGGAAACGCACGCTATCGTTATGATCGGTGAGATCGGCGGAGATCTTGAGATCCAAGCAGCGGCGTATATCAAAGAGCATATCACCAAACCGGTTGTTGCATTCATCGCAGGTCAAACGGCTCCGGCTGGTAAACGTATGGGACACGCAGGTGCTATTATCTCCGGCGGTGCAGGTACGGCAGCTGAGAAAATGGCAGCTCTTGAAGCGGCAGGTGTTAAAGTCGTTGTTTCTCCGGCAGATATCGGTAAAGCTATCGCAGAAGTGATGAGAAAGTAATCACTATGAAACAGACTTTTGAAGTAGCTAATATTCGTTGCGGCGGGTGCGCTAAAACGATTACGACGTCACTTCAAGAAGGTGGATTTGAAGAGGTCAATGTTGACCTCACGTGCGAGCCTCGCAAAGTAACAGCTGAGATTGCTGACGAGGCGCAATTAGCACATTTTAAGGCTACATTAAGAAGCCTCGGATATCCTCTAATCGGTGAGGAAGAGGGTGTTATTGATAATG
>NZ_MIBU01000262.1:0-3172 GCF_001830725.1 Sulfuricurvum sp. RIFOXYD12_FULL_44_77 | reverse complement strand
TAACGCACCTCGGTAGCTCCCCTCAACCACCATCGCCTGAAAAAAGAGGAGTGCGAGAAACAATAACGCAAAAATGCCGCTCATCTCTAATCGTCGATGTACCCCTCCGTCGTATTTGTACCAGTAAAAAAGGGGAACCATAAGGAGGAGCAGATAGGTGTACGCAACATAACCGAAAATATAAACATTCGACAGCGCGAAAGTTGCTCCATATGCGCCGATGATCGATGCATCGGCAATAATAGTAGCAATCCCTAGATAAAATAAAATACCGAAACCGGCAATAAACAGTGTATCGCGTAAAATAGTAGATCCTTGAAATCAGGTTGAAAAGTGGTTAGATTATAGCAAAAAAGGGGAGAGAAACCCCTTTTATTGCAAATTGCTATAAATAATTGACGAGTGAAAGTTTAGAGACTTTGGAAATATTAGAGAGGAGCGCTTGATAATTGAGTGTTAACTGCTGCATACGTAATGTGGCTTCGGCAACATCGGTATCAATCACATCCGATTGAAGTGTTTTCGTACTGATGATAAGAAGATCAGTACGATTGGCTGAGGCTTCCAGTGTTTGAGAATACGATCCTGCTTCGGTTTGAAGACGGCTGACATGATCGCTTAGATCATCCATCATTCGAATGGCATTTTGGACACCGATATTGCGTGGGTCGGTGCTTTCAGACCCATCCGCACGTTTTTTTCCTTGCTCTACCGAGCTTATGATCTCTTCAATTTGGGCAAACAGATTTGTTTTTGGATCACGCAGTGTCAGTGCGCTGTTGGCATTAAATGTGAGAGCCGAACCGGTAGTGACCGAATAATCTAATGAGCTTGAATCATACAATGCAATAGATGCTTGTGTCGTAGGATGGATTTTATCTTGGATAACCATCCGTCCTGCCGTGTCAAGTGTCGTTGAAGCGAGGGTATTGGCTGCGGTGATGGCTGAGTCGTATTGTGCGGCCGTATTGCCGATAGGGAGAGAGCCGCTCATCGTCATATTGACAACATCCAAAAGCTGTTGGTACGTCACTTCATCCGCTCCCGCTGGGGTTCGTGCAACGTCGGCATTGTAGATATTAAATGGGACAATCGGGACTCCGTTGACGGTGCCGCTGACCGAGGAAGCCGCCGCTAAATTGATTTGTAGATCATAATCAAATCCGTCAATATTTTTCCCTTGCAGGTTGAGTGTCGTTCCAACCAAGGTAGCATTGCCCGAAACATCGAGCAGTTTGGTAGAGGCCGATGCGGAGAGATTATCCGCTTTGATGACTTGGGAGACATTTGAGAGGAGTTTTGCACCCTCTTTTATAAAATTGGTTCGATCGTAATTGATCCCCTCAATCGTATTAGGGGTGCCTGTCGGTGTGGTGAAGCCGCTTTTTGTGAATTCTTTTATGAACAAACCGGGGGTCGTAATAGCGGCTGTTTCAAAATTGGTTGTACCGGTTTGAAGATTATCAATTTCGCCCGGTGTGGCCGCATAGAGTGCCGCATCCGAAATATCGGCGGCATCACCGGCGTTTAAGCCGTCAAAGTCTACCGCACCGATCAAATGAAAATCGAGCTTGCTTGAGCCCGAAAGTTTATCCACAATCTCAATTTGTCCATGCGCATTAAGGGTGACATCGACTTGATCCGAGCCGTATTCATTTTTAATGGCTGTCAGCAAATCATTGACATTATTATCCATCGTCAGTGTGCTGATATGTTGTTTGAAGGTTGTTCCGTCAGTTTTTGTCCCTTGGATATAAAAATGGGGAGTGTTAGAGGTCGTAGGATCGATGTCCGTATCCCCCATAAGATCGCGAAGGGTATTATTCGCAGTGATATAGGTCTCTTTGGCTTCAGTACGTGACTTCGTCGTACTTTGCATAATATCAGGGTACAAATCGGTTAAACTCATTTGAGCAACGTTAGAACTCACCGTCCTATTGGTTTTGTTTTCATCGCCCATAAAAAGCTGAGTACCGCTTACATTGTATTTTTGTTTGAAACCTGCACCGAGAAACGCTTCAAGATTTTTATCATTTCCTTGATACGATCCATCATCCGCGATAGGTTTAACCGATGTTGCGGTACCTGAGAAGAGGTACTGTCCGCCGATCGAGGAGTTGGCTAAGGTTAGAAGATGATTTTGGAGACCGCGTAACTCTTTTGCAATCGCTTGAAGACTCGTATCTGAATTGACATCATTGGCCGCATTGACCAGTTTGACTTTCATCGATTCCATAGTTTTGACGATCTCACCGATCGTCGTATCGGCTTGCGTTGAGAGTTTATAGGCGCTTTGAGCACTGTTTTTAACTTGTCCGAGCGTTGTTAACTCATCATCCAGACGAAGCGTATCAATAAAGATACCCGGATCTTCATGGGAATATTGAATTTTAAGACCGGATGAAATTTGTTTATTGACATCGAATAATTGTTGATTTAATTTATTGTTTTCACCGTATATATTGTTGTAATAAGATCCTGCAGTAATTCTCATGTCAAATCCTTTTGAACAAACTTATCTCTATAAAGCAATAAAAGTTCCATACTCTAATATCGACAAAAGTCAAAAAACGATTAGCAACGTCACTTTTACGTCTCTTTAAGCAAAGCCTCCCTATAATTTCACCTCTTCAAACACATGCCAGTGTGGTGAAATGGTAGACACGCCGGATTCAAAATCCGGTATAGCGATATGTGCCGGTTCGAGTCCGGCCACTGGTACCACCCCCTTATTTAAATCAGTCCAAAATCATCCAAAAAATACTCTAAAACCCCTTGTTTAGCCACTTTGTCTATTTTTTATCTCCAAATTAATCCATCTCCAGAATCAAAATATTAAATATTTTTGAGATAAAAGTACGATTATTATATATATTCGTACCAAATATGGTATGATTAAACTAATTATTCAACCCGTTTGAAAATAATTGATCTACATAAGGCAATACCGCAGATGAAACGCTGGATATGGGAGAGGGAGACTTATCCCCATTTTACCTATGATTTGAACCGACTGGAACATTTGATTCAAGAGGTTTCATTGGAGCAGGGGTATCTGATCGCCATAACCCAAACAATGGATCGCAACAATATCGCCCAAAGACAGCTCGAAGCACTGATGAATGAAGCGATTAGTACCTCTGCGATAGAGGGGGAAATCCTCAATCGTGAC
>NZ_MIBU01000261.1:0-4445 GCF_001830725.1 Sulfuricurvum sp. RIFOXYD12_FULL_44_77 | reverse complement strand
CAAAACGACGTGTTGAGCTTGGCAAAGACGTCGTGATCCTCCTCGACTCCATCACCCGACTTGCTCGTGCCTACAATACCGTAACACCGAGTTCGGGAAAAGTCCTCTCAGGGGGAGTCGATGCCAACGCATTGCACAAACCGAAACGATTTTTCGGTGCAGCACGTAACATCGAAAACGGCGGAAGTCTCACCATTATCGCCACGGCCCTTGTCGATACGGGAAGCCGAATGGACGAAGTTATTTTCGAAGAGTTCAAAGGGACCGGTAACTCCGAGATTGTCCTCAGCCGTAAAATCTCCGATCGCCGTATCTTCCCTGCGATCGATATTCTCAAATCGGGAACCCGTAAAGAGGAGCTTCTCCTCGGACCGGATGTATTGCAAAAAGTATTTGTCCTTCGCTCGATGTTGCACAAACAAGAGGACGAAGTGGAAGCACTCCGCTTCCTCTACAGTACCATGCTCAAAAGCAAGTCCAATATCGAGTTTTTGGATAGCATGAACGAGTCGACTAAATAAGATGAGAGTCGGAGTCTTTGACAGCGGTGTTGGAGGACTGAGCGTCGTAAAATCGCTGTTGGAGCATAAACTCTTTGAAGAGATTATCTACTTCGGCGATACCGCCCGCGTCCCCTACGGCGTCAAAGATCAAAATACCATCATCCGCTACTCCCTCGAAGCCCTCGAATTTTTCAAAAACTTTGAAATCGACCTCCTGATCACCGCCTGTAATACCGTCAGTGCCTATGCTCTCGATGAGATGAGAGAACACAGCGATTGTGACGTTATCGGAGTGGTCGATCCGGGGGTTTTGGCACTCAAAAACGCTATTGGCGATGCCGATGCCAATATCCTCATCTTAGGAACCAAAGCGACCGTCAAATCGGGAGCCTATGAAAAAAAACTGCACGAATTAGGATACAAAAATCTCAGTGCTATCGCAACATCACTGCTGGTTCCTATTGTCGAAGAGGGACTCTATGAGGGGGAAGTGCTCCAAAGTGCATTGCACCATTATTTCGGTTCACTCGAAAAAACACCCGATGCGATCATCCTCGGATGTACCCACTTCCCCCTCGTTGCACAAGCGATTGACGGCTATTTCGAAGGAAAAAGCACCCTGATCCACTCCGGCGAAGCGATCGTCGAATATTTGGAGAGCCATTACAACTTTACGAAACGATATGAGGAGACCAGCCTCAAATTTTTCGCTTCTGAAAATCCCGAAGGGCTTCGCCGTGTCGCCAAAGAGTGGCTCTTATTAGATTAGAACGCAAGCGGAGCAAAGCCCCGCTTCGCTACGCTTGCCGCTAAGGCACTAAAGCTTGCTCCTTTGGGGCAGATTTGCATCCGCATACCTAGCTAAAAAGAAGGAGAACATATGGCTCAAAATTCTGAGGTATTAGCACTCAAATACCGTCCCCGACGTTTCGAAGAGCTTATCGGACAAGAGAGCATCTCCCAAACCCTCTCCCTCGCACTCGATTCCAAACGCCTCTCTCACGCCTATCTTTTCTCAGGTTTGCGCGGATCGGGGAAAACGTCGACCGCTCGGATTTTTGCTAAATCGCTCATCTGTGAAAACGGCCCTACTTCCGCACCGTGTGACGTCTGCAGCCACTGCGTCATGGCAAACGAGGGGCGTCATATCGACATCATCGAGATGGATGCCGCTTCCAGCCGCAAGATCGACGATATCCGCGATCTGATTGAACACACCAAATACCGCCCTGCGAGTGGCAATTTTAAAATCTTTATTATCGACGAAGTGCATATGCTCACGAAAGAGGCACATAATGCCCTCCTTAAAACCCTCGAAGAGCCGCCTGAATATGTCAAATTTATTTTAGCGACGACCGATCCGCTTAAACTCCCCCCGACCATTTTGAGCCGAACGCAGCATTTTCGCTTCAAACGGATCAGCCACCCCAACATCGTCCACCATCTCAGTCATATCCTCCATTTGGAGAACATCGAGTACCAAGCCGAAGCACTCGATATCTTAGCCCGCAGCGGTTCGGGAAGTCTTCGTGACACCCTTACCCTCATGGATCAGGCGATCATCTACTCCAAAGGGTTCGTAGACGTCAAAACCGTCGCCGATATGCTGGGACTTCTCGATCCCGATTACATTAGCCGTCTTTTTGACGCTATTTTTGCCAAAGACCGCCCATCCCTGATCCAAATGCTCCAAGAACTCGAAGCGTATGAGTCGGAAATGGTCGTCGATGAACTGATCGCCTATCTCAAAGAGCGTCTGTATGAGGGGGATCACCGTTTCAGCCCTCTCGTTATCGAGCGATTTTTCCGAATACTGAGCGATGCCAAAACCCTTTTCGCGATCAATGCGGACGGTGGATTTGTCGTCAGTCTCATCCTCTTTAAGATGATCGAAGCGCTCAAAATCAAAGAGATCGATGAGATGATCGAATCTCTTGAATCACGAATTTCCCATGTGCCGACAAAAACTTCTCCCCCTGCTGCGGCCAGTGTGAGTGAAACACCGAGTATTCATGTCACCCCGACTCCCCCTGCGGTAAAATCTTCTTTCGAGCAGCTGTGTGAGAGGATCAGTGACCGAAGTTCCGAGTTGGGAATATCTTTTAAGAACAATGTCACGTTCCTCTCCTTTGAGAATGAGACCCTGACGTGGGAGAGCTGTGCCGAGGGTGAAGATAAAGAGCTCCTCAAAAACAGTTTCGGGATCATCCGCCAGTTTGTCCGAGAGATTTACGGCATCGATACGCAGATCAAATCCCAAGGGTGTACGAAATCTGCAGAGGAACCAACCCCTCCCAATACAGAAATCGTATTACCCGAAGAAGAGAGTATTCCTGAACCCGCTTCAATGGTCGAAGATGCCGAAATAGGGGTCGGGAGCTGTGTCAGCGCGTGTGATGAAACCAGTGTCAAAGAGTTTGACGGCAGCGATGTCCTCAAAGAGCCTATGATCCAAAAAGCGGCAGAGCTGTTCGAAGCGACGAAAATTACCGTACAATCTAAAGTATAATTACTTTCCTTGCTATTAAGTTTTTTTTCAGGTATAATATTTCCATTGAAAGATGATTTAGAGTTTCATCTTTGGTTTGTTTTTTATTGAAGACCTTTTAGTTAACAGTACGATCTACCATAAGAATACTCCACTTTATATTTTCGACCACCTCGGCAACGAAGTGTATTTTTAAAACAAAGGGTTTACTATGGCAGACGTACTAAACGGAACCGTTAAATGGTTCAACAGCGAAAAAGGTTTTGGATTTATCCAACAAGATAACGGCGGGAAAGATGTATTCGTACATTTCCGTCAAATTAACAGCACTGGTTATGGCCGTGTTTCTCTTGACGAAGGTCAAAAAGTGACTTACACAGTAGGTCAAGGTGACAAAGGTCCACAAGCAGAAAACGTTACAGCTCTGTAACTTCCTCTTGGGCAGATTTTTTCTGCCCATCTTCCCTAAATCATTTTACTAAGACACTATTAGGTGTTTTTCCAAGCCGATTTAAAAGGACCACTATGGAAAGCAGAGAAGCCGTTTTAGATGCGTTAAAAGAGGGTAAAAAACTTACCAGCAATGTAACAGGGCTCCAATATACCCTTATCGGCGGTCAACTCCACGCCCGCAACAGTGAAAAAACCGACTGGCACGAAAGTGAACTCAGTTTCGATAATCCTCCCTCGTGGCTAAACCTTCGCGCATAAGCGCAAGGTATTATGTCTTCCTCCTTACGATTCCGTTATCAAACCCTCGAATTTATTAACACCGACATCCACGTCCGAACCCTCAGAGATACCCAACAATATTACGATACCGACGATATGGCACACAACCTCGGAATATCCTCAGCCTCATGGCCGCTGTTTGGGGTGATTTGGGATTCGAGCAAAATTCTAGCCCATCTGATGAGCGATTTTGATATTGCGGGAAAACGGATTTTAGAGGTAGGCTGCGGCATCGGCCTGGCTAGCCTCGTTCTCAATCACCGAGCGGCCGATATCACTGCCACCGATTACCACCCCGAAGCCGAACGCTTTATGGACGTAAATGTCCGTATCAATAACGACAAACTTATCCCGTTTACCCGAACCGGATGGGGAGATTTTGACGATACTCTGGGTGAGTTCGATCTTATCATCGGAAGTGATCTCCTCTATGAGAGAGACCATATCAACCTTTTAGCGGGATTTATCGATCGCCATACTAAACAACATTGCGAAGTGATCATTGTCGATCCGGGGCGCGGAAACCACTCCCATTTCAGTAAAAAAATGGTCACCCTCGATTTCTCCCATACCCAAAGCAAACCGCTGAATACTACCTATCTTACCCAAGCCTTTAAAGGGCAGCTTCTCCGTTATGTCCGTTAGAAATTTTTAACTCTCCTGTGCTACCCTTTCGTACTTAACCATTACGAGGTAACTATGTTCTTACACAAACAAATCGA
>NZ_MIBU01000260.1:0-3237 GCF_001830725.1 Sulfuricurvum sp. RIFOXYD12_FULL_44_77 | reverse complement strand
CTAAACGTCCCCTTTTGTATCTCGGGGGCGGTATTATCAATGCCAATGCGGCAGAGCTGGTGCGTGAGTTTTCCAAAATGACCCAAATCCCTGCTGTTGAGACGTTTATGGCGCGCGGAACGCTTCGTTACGATGATCCGCTATTGATCTCTATGCTCGGTATGCACGGATCGTATGCGGCGAATATGGCGATGTCTGAGACCGATTTGGTTATCGGTCTGGGTGCGAGATTTGATGACCGTGTTACAGGAAAGCTTTCCGAATTTGCGAAAAACGCGCAGATCATCCATGTCGATATTGATCCGGCGAGTATCTCGAAACTGGTGAATGCCCATTTTCCGATTGTCGGCGATGTCAAAAACGTATTGGAACAGATGATTCCGCTGGCACAAGAGCAGATTGATCCTAAGCGATATGAATCATGGCACAACACGATTGCCAACTTTAACAAACTTCATCCACTCTCTTACAAAGAAGAAGGTGATCGTCTTAAGCCGCAATGGGTTGTTGAGCGTATCGGACAATTGTTGGGTGATGGTGCCAATATATCCACCGATGTCGGACAGCATCAAATGTGGACGGCACAGTTCTATCCCTTTACCCGTCCGCGCCAATGGGTGAGCTCCGGCGGCCTTGGGACAATGGGATTCGGTTTTCCCGCAGCACTTGGGGTGAAACGCGCCGATATGGAGCGCGTCAGTATCAACATTACGGGTGACGGGTCGATTTTGATGAATATCCAAGAGTTGATGACGGCGGTTGAGTATAAACTCCCCGTGATCAATGTTATCTTGAACAACAACTTTTTAGGGATGGTTCGTCAGTGGCAGACACTCTTTTATGACAAACGCCACTCCTCGACTGATCTTTCGATGCAGCCTGATTTCGTGAAACTTGCTGAAGCATTCGGCGGAGTAGGGTACCGGGTCAATACCAAAGAGGAGTTTGATGCGGCACTCAAAGATGCGGTTGAGAAAAATGTCGTCGCGATTATCGATGTTGTCGTTAACCGATTCGAAAACGTTTTACCGATGGTTCCGGCGGGCGGATCGTTGTTTAATATGATGTTAGAGTACAAGGAGAAATAATGATGGAACAAACAGAACGCCGCGTTATTTCCGTAATTGTTATGAACGAAGCAAGCGTACTCTCACGCATCGCAGGATTATTCTCAGGTCGCGGGTACAATATCGAGTCTTTGACGGTAGCACCGATCCCTGAGTCGAAGTATTCTCGTATTACTATTGTTACGGCCGGTTCCGTTCGTGTGGTGGAACAGATTACCAAACAGCTGCATAAGTTGATTCCGGTACTCAAAGTGTATGAACATGCAGATTTGGTTGAAACAGAGATGGCATTAGTCAAAATTCCTATGAATGAATCGTTGGGTGATATCGAAGCACTTACCCATGCGTATAACGGACGTATCGTGAATGTCGGTAGTGATACGATGATTGTTATGATCTCAGATGAGCCGATGAGAGTGAATCACTTTCTCGAAGCGATTAAACGTTTTCATCCAAAAGAGATCGTCCGAAGCGGTTCTGTCGCGTTAGAGAGATAAGTGGATATGAAACTTTATGAAATAGCGGCATTCCTTGGATTCAAAGAGATCAATGACACTATCGAAATCAGCGGATTAAATACACTTCGTGAGGCAGTGGAGGGGGAAATATCGTTTCTCTCCGATTCCAAATACGAAAAAGAACTCTCAGATACGCGTGCCTCAGCGGTTATTCTCCCCTCTGCCAAAGCGCATCTTCTTCCTAAGGGTGTTGTCGCATTGGAATCTGATGAGCCGTATATGTCGGTAGCCCTTCTTTCTAAACATTTTGCCAAATCGATACGCAGCAGTGAGACAGCTCCGATTATTGGAGAGGGAACCCATATTTATCCCACAGCACATATTGAGAACGGGGCACGAATCGGCGCACATTGTACGATTATGAGCGGTGTTTATGTCGGTGCCGAGAGTGTTATCGGCGATAACGTTATTCTCTATCCAAACGTCACGATTTATCGCGATTGTCTGATCGGAAATCGTGTCATGATTCACGCCGGAACAGTCATCGGAAGTGACGGATTTGGATACGCTCATACAAAAATGGGTGAGCATATCAAGCTTTACCAAAACGGTAATGTCATCATCGAAGATGATGTTGAAATAGGGGCGAACACTACGGTTGATTGTGCAGTATTCGGCTCTACGGTTGTAAAACAAGGCTCTAAAATCGACAATTTGGTACAAATAGGTCACAATTGTGTGGTCGGAGAACATTCGATTTTGGTCTCACAATCGGGGCTTGCAGGCTCTACAACATTGGGACGCAATGTCGTCATGGGGGGACAAAGTGCTACGGCAGGTCATTTAAGTATCGCGCCGTTTACGACCCTTGCCGCACGTTCAGGTGTTACCAAAAGTATCATAAATAAAGGGATCTACAGCGGTTTCCCGTTGATGGAACATAAAATATGGCTGAAAATGCAGGCAAAATTAGCTAAAATGATGGAATCTTAGACTGAGGGATAAGGAATGAGACATATCATTGTAAGTTTAGTTATCGCATCGTCACTGCTTCGTGCAGAGGGGGAACTTACAACGGATATTCGAATGCCGGATATTGTCCTCGATGCCATAAAACATTGCGAATGTCTCAAAGAAGAGGGTCAATGTGTCCCCCATGTTATTCGTATTAATGCCACCGAAGAGGCCGAGCGTGCCAAGGCGGCAGGTTTTGACGTTAACGGCCATTTGATCAAATGCGGATCAACGGAGCAATGCAGCGCTCAAGCTCAGGCATTGATCGAAGGGGGAATCGTCAACCTTGATCTCGGACCTTATCAAATAAACTACAAATACCATCCGAATCCTATGATTCACGAATATTTTGAAGAGAGTTCTGCGCGTGAAAAGGCGAATGGAATATTGACACGGCTTGTCAAAAGTTTCGGATACTCGTGGGAGACATTAGGACGCTATCACCATTTCAGTGCGGTTGATCGAACTCGAAATGAGCGCTATTATCGAAAAATGTATGCGTATATTTACGGAAATAATACGAACGCTCAATAAAGAACTTTTTTAAGATTACTTTAGCCAAAATCGGCTAAACTCTTTGCTATACAGTCAAATAGGAGAGAGTATGAGTTCTGCCGTAACGATTATAAAAGAGATCCCTTTGGATGGGACAAAAAAAGGGATTATTACTATCAGTAAAGTTGATGAGCCTTATGGAA
>NZ_MIBU01000259.1:0-37448 GCF_001830725.1 Sulfuricurvum sp. RIFOXYD12_FULL_44_77 | reverse complement strand
TCCTATCCGACAGACTCAATCCGCTACGATCACGCCCTCTACGCCTCCGATGTCGAAACCATCCTCACCCTCATCCGAGACGTACCTGTGAGTGTCGATACCCTTTTTGTGTTCGGGCATAACCCCGAGTTTACCGAATGTGCGAACCTTATCATGGGCGGCAATATCGACAATATTCCTACCTGCGGGGTTGTGGCGATGCGGTTGAAAAATGATAGTTGGGAGAGTATCGGTGAAAATTCGGCGGAACTAAGAGGGTTTGATTTTCCGAAAAAACATGGGTGAAGCAGATTTTATTTTCAAATTATATGATACAATACTTATATCATATGAAATAAAAACTATATCAATATTTTCAAAAGGAGAATAAATGCTTGAAGCACTGTTCGGAACTAAAAACCGTGAGCTTGTTTTGCAATTTATCCTTGTATTTGAAGAGGGATATGCAAGAGAAATCGCCCGTTTTTTTGACGTTACACTCCCCTCTATCCAAAATCAGCTCGAAAAGCTCGAACAAGGTGGAGTATTAATCAGTAAGATGTCGGGTAAAACACGCCGCTATTTTTTTAACCCTCGATATGCTTTTTTAAATGAGCTAACGGCTTTATTGGACAAATCACGAGAGTTCTACGATCCAAAAACCAAACAGATGCTGACCCTACAGCGCAAACGCCCTCGTAGAGTTGAAAAACCGTTATGAAATCGATCAAAGAGATGAGCATGATGGAACTTGGCGGTTTTTTGTGTGATGCGTTAAAATCCAATGATATTCCCGTCGTCCTCTCAGGCGGTTCATGTGTCGAAATCTACAGTCGCGGTGAATACACCTCATACGATTTAGACCTCATCAATCAATACAATACCCAATTCAAAAAGATTAAAAAAGTGATGGAAGAGCTAGGGTTTAAAGAGAAAGATCGCTATTTTGTTCACGAGGAAACACACTTATTTGTCGAATTTCCATCCGGTCCGTTAGGAGTCGGTGATGCCCCTGTTACAGATATTGCTGAAATCGATACCGAAGCCGGAGTGCTTCGATTATTAACCCCTACTGACTGTATCAAAGATCGATTAGCTGCCTATTATCACTGGAGAGATGAACAAAGCCTCCTTCAAGCACTCTGGGTAGCTCAGCAGAACCCTTTTGATATGCAAAATATCGAGACATGGTCAAAAAAAGAGAAATCGGAAGATAAATTTAAAAAATTTGTTGAAATGCTAAGAGAAAGTGGGTCACGAACTTAGCGGTCATTATTTCGAAAAAGTAGCCTGTCCCTTTTTTCTTTTTTATTAAAGGTTCAAGCAGGATTTTAAAATAGCCTATTTTACGAGTTTTTATCAATATCAATAAAATAAAGGTACATTATAGTTATCTATGCAGTAAAATATTTACATTTCCCACCATCTATTTTCATGCATCCATCTTTGCCTTGAAATAATGGGCAATTAATATGGACGGCTTGTTTATTGTGCCGTGTTAATTGGAGTTTGTCATATAAAGCCATGCCTTTTGAGTTTAAAAAATCTCTAAATATTTCACACTCGGCTTTATCTGTATGGATCACCGGTTGAATATGTTTCATGACCTTGTACGTCGCTACAATTATAGTAACTGTCCAAACCCATAATCCTGCCAATCCTTGCCAAGTGAGAGAACTTAGAAACTTTAGAATATCTTGGCTATTTAGATCCATTGGATTTCTCTTCTATTTTCTGTGTTGCAACGCCAATGATGCTTTCTAAATGCTTTTGACGTTCGTGCCTTGTAATGTATAAATCCTTTAGTAGTATCTCAATCAACCCTATAAGCAGCTGTGCTTCTTCCGGTTCAACATCAATAATCAAATCAATGTCTTTTTCCATGTGAGCGCCAATATTGCCAATTTTACGTACAGCATCAATAGCTTCCCACGTTAATGGATCCATTTTATCTTTAATGCCATTTATCTCATCTATTAAGCGTTTTTCCACTACACCAAAATAATCTCTAATAATTCCTTGTAAACACCGTCTCGAAAGTGTTGCTGACGCTTTAGGGCTCAAATCTCGTATAAGACATGCTTCATTGTAATCAGAAATAATTACATTTGGAATGTAATCCGGGAATGGCTTTGCTGATGAATTAGGCTTTAATCTCCATGTTAAAAGAGGAGACCCATGTTTTTGTGACCTTCCGGCAATACTTATTTCTTTAAAAAGATATGCATCAATAGAATATTCTTTACAAGCTCCATTTGGACATACAATTACATTGGTAATTAATCTCAGAGCTTTGTCTTTATTGCCTTTCTCAAAAGAATGATAATCAGAAGAGAAATTTTCATGAGTTATGGTCGCATGTTGATTACAATAAGGGCATATCCAGTTAAATTGAGTCATTTATTTTCTTCTTTTTTCCCCAATAATATCTTATCTTTCCCAATATTCACCTCAGCATCAAAAAAAACATCAGCATACAAAAAGCAAAAACAAAAAGGGGACAGGCTACTTATTCCTCTTCTCCACTCCACTCATTCTGATTGAAAATACCTAATATTACAATATCCTCTCCATCGATCAGATAGGGGATAGTATAACCTTTGTGGATTAATTCGCGGTTACCATTCTCGGTCGGTCGACCTTTGCGGGGATTATCGATCAAAGTTTCGACAAAAGCTCTAATCTCTTCGTAAAAGCTCCGTGCACTCTTAGGATTGCTGATAGCGATAAACTTCGTAATAACTAAAAGTTCTTGGTTGAAACGTTTGCTTCGATTAACTCGCACGCTCGTCTAATCCGTTTAGAAACTCTTCTATCTCTTCCCAACCCTCATTCCAAGGAATGGTCTCCATTTTTCCGCTTTTATACTCTTCGATACGGCGTTTAACTTCATCGGCATACCACGGCTTCGGGTCTATGGTGATCGCTTCTTCTGGCAGAGCACTGAGGAGTTTTAACGCTTCCTCGGCATAAAGGTCGTTTACTCGTATTGTCATAACGTCCCCTTTTTAATGTATTGAGAAAATTATAACACGCTTTAGTGTATTTGAATTTAGGTGTGAATGATTTAATTGAGGATATGTGATGAGTGTGTGGTGGGTCAAGCAGGATTTGAACCTGCGACAACCCCGTTATGAGCCAAACGTACATAATTATCTTATATGATATTCAGCTCTACAAAGCCCTATTTTACGTTAATATAATTCTACTTTAATCTATGTAAAACTATACTGTTATATCAAAAGTCGGTACCCAACTCGGTACCCAGTTTACAAAGAAAGTGTATTGCAATTATGGCTATAAATAGAAAAGATTATCCCAACAAAATAGAGACTGGTCTAAGCGCAAATAATGACTACACAATCTTTTTATATCGCTTCATGTACGAAAAAAAAGAATATAGCGGACTAATCGATTTAACTGACAAATCAGCCTGGGGAAAGAAAGATCGGATCACATTCGCCAAAGGCGAACTTGTACGAATCAAAAATGATAAACGCGATTCCGTTTTCAATACAGAAATTACACTTGCAGCATATATGGATGAGTTTTGGAAGAATGTACCCGAGGGAAAATATAAGTCAATTCGCCAAAGCCACTATGATCGATATGTGAAGCCTCATATCGGAATGAAAAAGCTTGTTGATCTTCGTCAAAAGCACATTGAAGATGCACTGAAAAAACAAGAAGAAGCGAATCTCTCTCCCCGTACTCGGAAACAAACAATGGAAGTTTTGAATCCGGCAATGAAAAAAGCCATTGCAAACCGCATGATTCAATTTAATCCATGTGACGGAATTAAAATCAAACTCCCTACGACCAAAAAGATCGTGGTCAACGCAGCATTAACGTTAAATAAAATCCATACAGCAATCGAAGAAGAGTTCAAAGGAGATCCTTTCTACCATGCCCTCTTCCTATTTGCACTGCAGGGAAGACGCAGAGGCGAAATTATTACCCTACGCTGGGAAGATATCAACTTCGATGCAAACTATTACGTCCTACGCAAAACAAAGAACAATGAAGAGCAAAAGATCTTTTTGCCGGAACGGATCAAAGAGCTACTTAATCAATTCAAAGAAAATGAGGGGTGGGTATTTCAATCTCGCCGGACCGGTACTCACCTCGTTGATATCCGACGCGTTACAGATCGAATGAAAACACGGCTTGGAGATCCTAAATTTGGAGTCCATTATCTCCGGAATGTAATGGTGTCGGCGATGGCCGAACAAGGCTTGGAAAGTATGCACCTCTCCGGGGCACTTGGACACAACGATCCGAATACAATTAAAAAGTATCTGACGATGAATTATTTGAAGAGTTCAGAGAAAGCCAGTGAGGTTATTGATGTTATTGTTGAAAAGGCTAAGAACTAGATTGATAGAGAATAGTAGGATGCATTCAAATAGTTTTCTCTTTAGCGTGGTTATTACCACGCCATTTTATAAACCTCCATCTTTGGCCTTGGCGATCGGTGATATCGTGATAATATCTCCAAATGATCTCGTTTTCCTGCCAGATATTCAAGGTGCTCTTTGCCTATACGATAGGGAATTGACTATTATTTATTATTAAAAAAGCCTAGAAACCAGTCTGCAATGTTTCTTTTTTTCTCTACTTTTGGATTGTTGTTGTCCAGACTATCCTTTGTTTTCTTATGCATATAAGCCCGTTCATTTTTAATTTCGGCAGACTGACAAGCATTGATTTCATCTTTACCCCATGAACCGGCCCACTCCACCTTGTCGTTCCTGATAAAGTAATGTGACTTACAGGCAAAGCGCCAGTTTCCAATAGAAGGAGAGAGAGAAACAGTCTCTCCATTGAAGGTCATATTCCAGTCTACGGGAGAGATGGGGGTTATCACCCTCTCTCCGCAGCCACATGCGCATAAATGTGTCGCCGTTTTGTATTCGATAGAGATGTATAATACACCTTCTTCCGGCTTGGCCGGGATAAACTCTACAAACTTATGCGTCATCATCAATCTCTCTTCCTTGTTGCAGTGTGTCAATGGTAAATGTCGTCATCCCGACTGGCGTACTTTCGTTGTAAAACTTGGCGTGTTTTTTCCACATGATCACAGCCATAGCTGCATTGATGGAGTTAAGTTCCGCGATCTGGATGTTCGATTCGTAAAGTTCTTCATCCGGATCGACCTGACCGATCCATGACCGGTGTTTCTTGCGCTTCTCATTCGTTACAGCAACGGTCCTCACTTCCCCGAGGATCGTTCCCTGAGGAGTTGTCTGTACACCCATGCCGACATCCACATAAGGGATGTCTTTGCTTTCCAGGTAGTCGAAGATCAGCTTTTTGACGCTGCCCTTGTCTACTGCGACGAAAACGAAGTTTAATTCCCCAAGCATCGTTATCGTATTTTCGTCGATATCGACGGGGTGTGCCTCGATGTTTTTGTGCATATTGGAGTAGACGCCTTTCAGGTACTCCACCTTGGTTGGCCGCTTTTCTAATATCTCTTTGGACGGTGCACCGGGTGCTCGGAATGCGTTGTGGTTGTAAAAGATATCTGAATCGAACAGATGAATACTCTGAACCGGTGTTTTTGCAATACTGTCCAATATATAGGAGCCGGTTCCGCCGACTCCTATGATCCCGATGTGATAGGGCATCAATTTCTGGGATATCTCAGAGATGTGTGCCCGTTCACTGTTCGTGTCGATGTAATTGAAAACACTTTCCCATTCAAGAGCCCCGCCTGTGGCGGTACTCTTCGCGGTAGCAGTTGGGTCGATAACCAGCGCTGGTGACATCAATGCGGTTATGTATCCGATCATTTTTTCATATTCACTACCATAGTCATTCGGTGGTTTTCTTGAAAATGAATAGCTAGTTGTGATATGATTGGCATGTTGAACTGATGATACTGTATGTATCATGTCTAATTGTTTCCCATTATCGTCACATGGTTTTTGACCCTGAAAGTGTATAACGTGCTTCCCGGCATTTCGTTGATACACGGCAGTATTTCCCGATACTGTCAGGGTAGAAACCAAAACACCTCGGTCCACTTCTTTTCTCTCATTTACATACGGAATATCTTGAACAATCAGCAAGCTTTCATACATATAGGCATTGTAGCCATCAGCCAATAGCTTATCAAGATCCGTGATATTAGGATTTGTTGGTTGGAGTGACATTGAACACCATCCCATCTTTAATCGGTATGCAGTCACTTGGGTCCATAGAGCCCTCCGCATTTCCGTGTCCTCTGTCGTATTTCACAATATATGGATTGTTTGCATCGTAAGGCAGGTTTTGAAGCTGCAATATGTCTTTGTAGCAAAGTTTGTGTTGGTCTACTACAACTTGTACTCCGTTGATGACGATACTGTACTCTTTGTTTTGGCCAGGGGCATCGTCGAGATGGCCTTTTACGTGATCTTGAGACATTTAAACTCCTTATTGTTTATGTCATATCATTAAATGATGGTTGTCCATCAAAACCTCAAATTCTTCCCGAAAACTCTATCAACACTGCTGATAAAGTTTTACGATAGAATAATAATAAATAACCCCCGTGAAAAAAAACACAGGTATCATTTAAATCATGGAAGTATTAAAAAATGCCATATTCAGACTATAAAACTGACGAAATTATTGTTGATATCCTTGAGCGGATGTCTTCAGGATCTCCAATCACTATAAGTATGTATGCAAAGCCAAATAGTAATTCAAATAGAGAGACAATTATCAAACACATCAAGGAGGTGCGTGATTTATTCAATGCGGATATAGATTATGATAGTCAATCAAAAATGTGGAAAGCTGGAAGACTAAACTTTTTGGATGATTCACCATTATCAGCCCAAGAGGCTGTCGTTCTTGCAGGGATTAAAAGAAACGCCTTTCATTACGGAAACACACTCGATAAAACAGTCATTGAAATTGCTGACTTCTTTCAGGAGTGGAAGCATGCCGGTATGTTTCAAAACTCTGCTGTCGAAGACTTTAAAAAATTCATCTCAGAGATCAAATTGGTTGATACGGCTGAGTCGCGTGGCCAATATGTAAAAATTGCATATCGAAAACAAATAGGGGTCGAAGAGCGTACGGTCATCCCACTGAGAATCGCAAATATGGAGTATTATTGGTATCTTATTGCTATAGAAAAAGGTAAAACAAATCCGGATGATATTCGTAAATATGCACTCCACAATATTGACTATATTGAGTTAGATGAACAGGTTTACAACCCTAAGTTTCAACAGGATATGCGCGAACTCGTCAAAGATATCCACCTTGGTATGAATGCTTTTTATAAACCATACAATGCAATAAAAACGGTCACACTCATGATTCCTGAGAGTTTTATCCATTTCCTTGAGCGTTCCCCTTACTTTTTATTGTGGGAAATCAATAAAAACGAACCTGCAGTTGTTATCCAAACGAATTTCGAAGAAGGCAAACCCGAGCAAAATACCCATTATAGAAAAGTGGTGGCTCCATCAACAGATCCTGAATATAGAGATATTATCCCGTCGATTCAAAAGTATATGCCCCTGTTTATTGTTCCAGATCTTCCGGAAAATAAAGAGCTGATTCTTCATTTGAGAAAAGGCTCAGAAAGTTACGCCACTAAAAAACAAAAGCTGGAAAAAGCTTTGCAAGAGTGCTAGTTATATATAATCTAATAGAGACTGCTTAGATATTCCGTCGATTAACGCTATCTGCTTTACTCATTGTTTTGTTTTTGATGTTGATTCATTTTTTCCAATTCACACACTGCTTTTTTCAGACCGAGCTGTGACGAAAAACACTCTTGCCATTGTTCGAGCAATTTATCCGCAAACGTTGAAAAATCGGGATGTTCTTTTTTGAATTCATCAATCTCTTCTTTCGCTTTAGCAACACCCGATTCACATTCATCAATAATTTCATAATATCGTTTATCAGAAATTTTACAAGTCATTTTGGCAAAATTACTGTAAGTCTTTTCTACCCACCACTTTCTTCCGCCAGACAGCTTTAATGCGGGAACGTCTTTTGGCTTGTAAACCGTGGTTGTAACAACATCATAAATAGGGGCCATACGGCATTTCTCCCCATTCCCCTCATAGACCAAGCCGAAGTTTTTAAGGTGTGCATCACCATTTCTCAGGAGATGATTCATGATCAACGCCTTGAGCAATTGTTCCAAACTTTCAGAAGAATCAGCTACCCCGTTTTTTAGAACTTTTGCAATATCCTCATAACTACCTTCGTATTTAGCATCGGTGCCTTTCGAGAGAATCGAACACATATCTTCAAACCCAAGGTATCTATCTTCATGGATATCAAATCGCTTCATAATAAACATTTTCCGGTCATTTGACATATAGAATGCTGGTACATCAAGACCGGCATGGAGACATGCCCTCATGCAAAAATATTCATTTGCTGCAAGCTCAGGATATTCTTCGGTCCATGCTTTAACAATCAAGTTCTCAAGCTTCAGCGTATGTCTATCCATTGCTTCGATCAAGACTTTCGGCTGTACTCCAGATATCCCGGATTTTAGAGCATACGTCTCCATCAGCGCTTCGAAATAATCTGCCTCGGCCGGATTGAGAAGTTCGCTGATTTCGATTTGTTTATTTCGGGGACCGGTCGATTTTTGAGAACCGAATTTAATGCGGCCAAGCATGTGCGGTCCGACCAAACCGAGCAGCCCCATGTCGTCCATTGTCGTTACTTTTCCAAAGTGCTCTTTGATCTTATCTTTCAATGCTCCTTCCGGGAGATTCATTTGAAAGGATGGGTGTAAAACGCCCGGAAGCGATCGCCAATTCAGCTTATTTGTAGGCATAATCAAAGAAACGAGTTCGGATGGTGTCTGATAGGTAAAATCATATATCAGCCCGTCTTTTGACAGTACACCCTGCTTTATACCGTTTGTATAAACATCGAGCTGTCTGATATCAGTATCTTGTGCCATTTTGTAGTTCCTCCATGGTCAATAATCTCCCTTTCGGTACAATCTCGATTTGATATCCGAGGCTGTCCAATAAATTGATGATTTTTGAGATGCCAATATCTCCACCTTCTCCTTTTTCAAGCCGTTCAATTGTTTTTGAGCTGCAGCCTGTTTTTTTCCCTGCAACAACCCTTGAAACCTTTTTCTCTTTTCTCAAAGAGTAAAGGATGTCGCTAATATCGCTGAAGTCAGTTAAGTACATTCGTTCCATAGTTCAATCCTTATACATATTTGTCTAATTGTATCATATAATTTTAAATATTTAGACAAATATGTATATATTTTGCAAAACCGATAGCATTTTTATTGCCGATCTTTCTGCTCTTCATCGAGATTTTCATACGATTGCCCCAAAATACTGTAGCAATCAGCCCTGACTATTTCTCAATCCAATTAGAAAATGAAGAGGAATTGGAAAATTATAATACCGGCATGCAGTTAAGATCATTGCCTTTTCTGATATTTTCCTTCATTAGAGAAGGTTGTAGTACCGCATTACTTTCATGGAATTTTTTAAACCTGAATTCCAATTCTTCATCAACTAGCTTAATGTGTTCACCATTCCCAGATGTATTCAGTTTTTCAAGGGTAGTGTTCTCAATTTCCAAGAATACACGTACTAATTCTGAAAAAGGTGTTTTATGGTCTATATGTAAGTCCTCATTCTTCTCTATTAGATTCCCTGAAATGGCACATTCAATCGGCAGGATGAGCTTTCTACGAAAAGCAAAAAGTTGATCCCGAACTGCGAATCGTAGTGCTTCAAGAACCTCACTTCTCTTCGTCGGTCTTTGGTTCGTAATACATTTTTCATATGAGAAGCGATCTTCTGTACCATCGATGCGTACTACAACGAAACTGTTTCCTGATCCTTGCGCATTTTTCACAACCTTGAAGTGTTTTATTCCAGGACCTATTTTGCTTTTGGCTGAAGGGTGCATATGAAGCAATAACGAAAGTTTTTCTGTCATTTCCTGATTTGTGATGATATGGCTTTTTGCAGTCTTTAGATAGCTTGATATTTCACGGATAAATTCACTTTTCGTTGGGTATTCGTAATCGCCTAAGTAGAACTTCATTTTTTGCCTAACCTTTAATATGTTTATCTGCATTCACTAGAATGACTACCTTCGAGTAGACACGTTTTAGTCTCATCAATTTTCTACATTCTCCCAATACATTGTGATTGGTGTATATTGTTGTACTTCATACTTCCCAAATGGAGAGGCTATATATGCTTTACACGCTATTTCATCTAGATTATTTTGACAAGATGATTTGAGTAGTTTGAGAGTAGCTTCAGATACTTCTTTGTGAACCATAGGTATTCCTCCTCCTTTATCTAAATCGTTGATAATGATATTTTTCATTTGTCTATTAAAATGCTGATTTTTATCAAATACACATGATATTTGAGCATCTTTAAGATATCCTCTGTCATGATCAGGATATACGGTTCCAATAACAAAACACCCTTCATATTGACCAGAAGTGATCTCTAGACTGATAGGGTTCTCTTCGTAAACCATCATTTCAGATGATCCGGTTGTGAAGATGGCATTTCCTTCTTCAATCGCATATGATGATGTACATGCAATAAATAAAGCCGATAATAAAATAAATACTTTCAATCTTTTAACCATTTTGATCTTGCCTATCTTTTTTTGGAATCAATTATATCTCATTAAGCCGATTCTTCCGATACGACTGAATGTTTCTCGATCAATCTTTACTTATGCACAGTTATTCCCTTCTTGAATATTACATGCTACTCATAATTATTCTAAGATCATTAATAGCAATTACAAAATTTCTTCCATCCTCATCATCAATCTTTTGAAAACCAAACTTATGTGCAAAACTGGCAGATTTTTCGTTAGTTGCCTCTATAACTATGTAATCAAATTGATATTTGGAACTACATTCTATTAAAAAACACAGAAGTGCTTTCCCATATCCTTTACGCTCTTTATAAAATCCAATTCTAGCTATAGTTAAATTTTTTGGGAATTTTGTTGAATAGTAAACCCCATTCCATCGTAGATATATATCAAATTTTTTAGAATATGCACAAATAGTTGCATCAATAGCATGAGAGTAATTTTTTTTATATTTGAACATAGTTTTTAAATAGCTATTTAAATCTTCACAGAAATACGGAATACTTTCTTTTTCCATTCATTCACACCATTTATTGTTAGCCGGAGTGCTAAAACTCGACAAATCTATCCTTGAAGAAACCCAATATTATCATTATTTTGAAGATTTTACAGCTTTGAAAACTATATAAAGCGTCATAAGTGGAGCTAATACTACACTCATAGCGAATATTAAAAGATACACAACTGTCCAGAAAGCGGAAAAGATGATCACCATCGACAAATCAGCCATTGCCGAAGACCCAGGGCGATTTCCTCTTGATACACCTGATGCAATAATTTCTGTTTGAGTTTTTGCTTCTTCTGCTAATTGTTGCATTTTTGAATACCCGGAAACACCTTTAATGATACCCAAAATACCGGCCAAGACAACAGCCATATCGAACAAATTATCGTAGCCTTTTGACAACGTACCCATGGCAATAACGACATAAATAGCTGCCAGCCACATTAACCCTGTAACGGTGCTTTGGTATGCAAGAGTCCCGTTTAAAAATTTGTTGAGAAATTTTTCTTCTTTTTGGCGGGCTTGTGTTGCTTGTTGTTTAATAGTGGCAGCAATAGCAACACCACAATTGGGACATGTTGCAGCACTATCAGAAACTTGATTACCACATTCAAAACATTCAATTAAAGCCATATAACCCCCTAAAAAATTAAAAGGCTATATTCTACTTATCTTTGCTAAAAAATAGCAAAAAGACTCAACTACTTTCTAAGCCGATTCTTCCGACACAACAGAATGTTTCTCAATCCATACATCAATTTCTAGGCGATCATATCGCACATATCCACCAAGTTTTTTGTAGGGAATGAGCTTCTTAGATCGCATCTTATCCTGCCACTTTTTGCCGAAACCGTACTCTTCGAGGAGTTCATCGGGGGTAAGGAAGCGTTTTTGTGAAGGGCTCATGCAACCCCCTTACCTTGCTGTAGTTTGCAAGATTCATAAAAAGCAATTTCGAACAACATAGGCGTTATATTGATCCCAAAATCTTTGACA
This sequence comes from Sulfuricurvum sp. RIFOXYD12_FULL_44_77, assembly GCF_001830725.1. NCBI lineage: Bacteria > Pseudomonadati > Campylobacterota > Epsilonproteobacteria > Campylobacterales > Sulfurimonadaceae > Sulfuricurvum > Sulfuricurvum sp. RIFOXYD12_FULL_44_77. Next base: position 25,330 of record NZ_MIBU01000259.1, on the reverse strand, counting down.
TGATCAGTCGCAATTTCTTTGCATTTTTTTCGATTTTTATGTCCAAAGCTGCAAAAATCATTGTACAAATCATTCAACGGCTTCGACCACATATTCATAAGGCTTTGCCATTCCACAAAATTGTTTGATTCATCTGATCTTGGATCTTGCAATTCGCTCATGATTGTCTTTTTAAAAGCGATCGGACTTTTAATCCCCTCTCCCGCCATTCTGAAAAGCAAATATGCCTCGCGCGCGTTACCCCCCATATCTAACTCTATTCTCTTATCTCTTATCTCTGTCGTTACGTTTTTGTTACACGGCGTTACATCGCCGTTACATTGTAACGCTGGTGGTTCTAACTTGCGTTTTTCACGCAATTTTCGAACGCGTTCAGCACTATCACTCTCAGATCCTACAAGCTGAGTAACAAGGGGGAGTAAAAAACGATTATCTCCAATTGATTCGATAAAACCGACCATACGCATGAAAGATAGTGCAGCCTCTACGTTAATAACCTCCTCATCAAGAAACAAGGCAAGTTCTTCATGCAAAGTTTTTTCGACGATCCCCTCAAATTCAATCACTCCGCCTTCTTTAATGGATAGCAGCATAATCTTTTGCAAAATGATTGTATAGGTATCTCCGCCGGCCATTTTGCGAAGTTTTTTTATTTTCGGGTCGCTAAAAAAATCATCTTTCAACTTAAGCCAATAATACTTCTTCGAAGACATCTCACTTCCCTTCATTTTAAACATATCGATAACAGTTAAGATTATATCAGTATGATATATTTATGTCAAGATATTATTGATTTAAATATCTTATTGATATAGCTATATACAACAAATACACAAGGTTAAGAAGATAAGTACAAGACTTTTACTCGACATTATCAAAGATAAACTGGTGAAAAATTCATTATAAGCTTTGCCTAACAAGGGTCTTTGATTGTCAGCTCTTTATTTAGGTGCTGTGCATTGTAGCGTTCGATCTCGGCCAGTGCTTCTTGAACATCTGTTTTGTGGGGTGCAGCGGCAGCGTATTGTTTAGGTCTATTTTGCTCTAATCGCCCTTTGTATACCTCGTTACGGCGCTCTACCGCCGTCTTGTACGGCTCTTTTGTACTTCGTTTGTAACTCAATGTTTCCCGCTGCCGGTGAGCGATCTTTAAAAGATCCGAATCTTGATGATCAATCGCACTGTGAAGCTCGGCGATCATATCGACGAGTTGATCGGTTTCCTCTTTGGCTTTGACCGTGAGCTGCTCTACTGCATTGGCGATCTTCGGAGCGACTAACCCCGCCGAGAACGTCGGAGTCTCTGGAGGTAAGACACCGACTTGGACGGCGATGTCTGTCACGGATTTGTCTTTTTCTGCATTTTGAGCTTTTAAACGCTCTATAACGCCTTTTTGAGATTCAATCGTATTCTGAGCCTCTAAAAGTGCATTTTGAGCTTGTATAGCTATTTCTGTGCTGTCTGTGAGCTTTTTTTCGAGTTCTGCAATCTTTTGAGCTTTTACTTCGTCGTCGGCAGTCTTGTTTATCTCTGTATTGAGCCGGTGAAGCTCTTTTTTCTGTTCGACATCGAGAGCTTGTAAAGAGGAAATTCGCTTTTGAGCTTCCCTAAAATTGTATTCGAGTTGCTCAATTTGACGGTTCTTTGCTCGGATATTCGCACTGATGCCTCCGCTTTCGAGGAAATTGGAGACTTTTTCATTCCGGACGGCTTTGTGTTTTGACTTAACCTCTGTGACGTTTCCACGCTTGTCACTTTTTTTCTCCGGCTCATATTTGAGTTTCAATACTCTAGCCGCCGTCTTGATCCGGTCATTAAGCTCATTGTGTTTCATCCGGCCAGTCTTACCGATGTCGGGATTGAACATTGAAAATTTGACGTGGGCGTGGATGTTGTGGATCGGCTTGAAATCGTTGATATCCACTTTCTCGCTGAATTCTTCACCCTTTGGTCGGTAGTCCGATGCATGGGTGATTGATTCTGCTAATGGTACGATGTACCATCCGTCCTCTTTTTTGAGTATGTCTTTTGTCGGGTAGTAGGTGATTCCGTTCTCGTCCTCGAAGTGTCCCTCGTCACGATGAATCGATAACTCGGTGACGTAGTGGCCGCCATACTTGGCAGCCAATTCGTCGAATACCTTTTGAACATCGGCTTCGGTATGGTGAGCTTCGATAGAAAGAACGGTCTCTTTTATGAGTGCGTCCTTTTGCTTCTGCTGCATCTTTTGTCCGGTCGTCTCTTTATACTTGGCAGCTGCCAATTCGAGGAAGTCAGAATCAGAGTACCGGAGATCATAGAAGTTTTCGGATCCGGGGAGCGTACCGATGAGATACTTCGGTTTCTCTTCCCGGCTATTGTGAGCCGATGAATGAGCACCGGCGGCAGTGACTGAAAATGTAGCGGATCGTGGCATTTTTTCTCCTTCCCGTATGAGCTTGCGAATCAAGGGAACAACAAGTACCATTTATGGTGCGTAGTTGCAACTACGCACCCCTTCGGAGTTCGTGTTGAAATTGCACCGCAGGCGGTACAATTTGAAGTCTTCCCTCCGCTCGCAAGCTCTCTGTGGGGAAGACCGTGGGATGAGATGGATCGATTAAAATTTCAACTCAGTCGACTTTTTCGGATCCATCTTTTCAAGTTCGGCCAGTGCTTCTTTGACGGTTTTGTTTTCGTCGGTGTCTGTAACAAAATCTTTGATCACAGCCATTGCACTTTTATGATCGATCGCAAAATCTTCGCCGGTCATTTTGATTTTGTAAGCTGCCGCATTTTTCATGACGGCATTCATCAGAGAAAATGAGTTCTCGACGTCGGCCGCCTCTAAGAAGTCGGCAACTCGTCCGAGCTGCAGCAAAATATCTTTTGCCTCTTCGTCCGGTTCTTCGACCTTTTCAAAGTATTCAACGGCTGCGTTGAATTTCAATTCAAGCATTTTCATGTTCATCGATGTCGATCCGGATCCGCCTCCAGATCCGTTAGAATCTGCTATAGGGTTTTCGAGTAAGGCGATCATTTCTTTTAGGATCTGTCCGCGCTTTGCTAACCGTTCTTTTAATTGTAAAATTTGGGCTTTTTCCATCTTTTTTTCCTTTATATACAGTATGTTTTTTTTGTTAAAACTATTTGATTGTTCTGTACTGAAACATCAAATTCGTGAAAATTCGATTGAACATACCAAAACAGTGATGTCGTTATCTTTTCGGATGATGGCATCGTATCAATGTGTAAAAAAGGCATGTATTTAGCCATTGTAAACACGACTTCATCAAGAATTTTAACAAAGTAGTTTGTCTCGATCCGCTGCACTTTAATGATCATGTCGGCGGGAACTGATGGGAACGAAGATACGCACTGATACGTTAAGTTTGACGTATCGACGTCTTGAAACAAGATTTTTGAGATAGGTACTTCATAGAGTGAGATTGGAAACGGTCCATTTGGGTGAGACGCTTCTAAGAAAGCGAGATTAATCAAAATTTCATTTTTGTAAGAAGATCCCGCGAAACTTGGATACAAATTACGGGAAACCATTGCAAGCGTTACAAATATGATTAAAGAAAAAATTGATTTGATCATAAATTTTTCTCTTTGATATGCTGTGCCACGGCGTCTCCCTCTTCTGTTCTCGGTCTCAAAACATACATAGCCGGGAGACCCTGATATTTTGTATAATAGGGAGTCCCATTTAAATCGAAACCGGTATCCGCGATCGCTTCTAAATGGAGGCCGCAAAGCAAGTCGCTCACGAGGGTTAGTGCTGCGCTGTCCGTGCTAGTCATTAATTCTTTGTGTGCCTGCGCGATGCGCAACTGTTTTTCCTCATTGCCCGAAAAAAACAATTTTGCTTTTTTGAGAGCTTCTGACATTTTATTTTTTTGGTCTTCCGTGAACATTGGATCTCCTTTTCTTACTCAGCCGCGCGAGCTTCGCCGTATATTTTCCATTCCCCGCCCTCATCTTTGAGCGTCCACACAGTTTTTTTCTCAAACGCCCCCTGTAGAGACATATTGACAACCACTTCCACCGTTTTACCGTCCTCACTCATTTTGACCGGATCGTTTGTTAGATCAAGTTTAAGACCCGGAACCGTCAGGTTATTAATACCAGTTTTCTCATACTGCTTCAAGTTCTCTGCAGAGCAGTGGGTTTTAAACTCTTCGACGTTATTGGATAACATAGCTGAAATCACTTTTTGCATAGTTTCTTTTGCTGTTTCCGGAGTCGTCTTATCAGCACATCCGCTGAAAATAATTGCTGCAGCTACTGCAGCGGCCATTAAAGTTAAGATTTTCATGTTTTCCCTTTTTTATTAAATTGCAAATCGCATAAACAGCATCATTGAGATCACTGAGATCCCAAATATAATTAAAGCTCTTTTAATGAGCCACCACACTATTCTTTTAGTATCGATCTTAAACATACTAGATCCCCTTTGTCACTGTTGAAATTTTGTTTGCGATTGCTTCACCTCCGTTTCCATCGGAATTAATATTAAAAAGACCAAGCATGAAGCCGGGCAATTTAAGTATTACGCCCGAAATTAGAAAGGTTTTTGTGATTGCGACTGCGATAAACAGCACACCTTGAATCATCCCGGCTTTCATTGCGGATCCAAGCCATTGCCCCCAACCGTCTAACGGATTATCTGTTGTCCAATTTGTTTTATCAAGTACCGAGTTGGCTTGTGACATCATTGCAAGCTCTTGCGTTGTGATCATCCCACTTGAGATTGACTCGAATAACGCCGCACCTTTGACAGCTAAGAACACCGATATCACAATGAGCATTGGCTTAAAGGCAATTCCTACCCCTTTGACCACGAATTGTAGAATATTAGCTTTTGCGTTTTCGCCGAAAGCATAAGCTGCGGCGAATGGGATCGACAACATATACGCAAAAACCTCAATGTACCACCATGCTATAACTACTGCAGTAACTAACATTGGGATAATATATACGAGTGATTGCACCATAATCCGAGCCGCTTCAGTTGCTATGTAATATGGTGAAATGTTTTGCATAATCACTTTTCCAAGTGCAATAGACTTCATTACACCTGCAACAGCAACACCGCCGACAATTGATACGCCGGCAGAGAGAAGCCCTCCGATTACGGGGACTGAACTTGCAGCACTTGAAGCTGTATCGACTACTTTTTCAGCTCTAGAAGCAACTATCTCCGCTGGAGCAGCCGCAATAGAAACCAATGCTTCTGATACACCATTGAATGTTGTATAAACACCTGTAGCACCTGGAACGAATAAATATGCCGTTCGTTGTGTAAACGACTCGATGGATCGTGAAAAACTGAAATTTTGATATGAATTTTGAAGCTTCTCGAAACCGGTTGCAGAAAAATCGAATTCAACGTTGTCCCACGCACTTTTGTCGATTTGTGAATCGATCATCGACGTTTGTGATTGCATTGCTTGTTGCGCCGGTAAAAGGGCAATCGATGTCCACCCCATCGTAATATTTTTTTGCATACCACTTGAAACAATGTATTTGAGCTTCTCTTCGCTAAACTCAGTTAATTTTTTGAAATAGGCTTCGAGTTTCGGTTTTTGAACCAAATAATTACGATATGCGCCTTCGGCAGCAGCACACGTTTCTACGCTAAAATAATTTGGTCGTGTATTGGTATTTGACCCGTACTGATCCATACGATTTGGCACATACGCATATTCAAACTCGGCGCGGCTACGCCCGACTTCGGACGGTGATGGGGGGAAGATTAAATCCGATTCCCCTTTTCGTAGCTCTTTAAGCTCTGCAATGTTGTAAGACTGCATACAGCTGTCTAGAATGTCTTTATTAATACTTGCTTGTTCTTGCAGAAGAACAAACCCTCTTACTTTTTTTTCAAGGTCGTTTGCAGTGCTCCCGGTGCTGCTTGAAATCTCTTTGATCGAGTATTTTGCATTTGCCACATGAACCTTATTGACGAGCCCGTTTGCCAATGTTGTGCTATTCGCAACACACCATGCAAAAAGATCTTGCCCCCTTGTTGTCAGGGAAGAGGCGGGAACATATAGTATAAAGAAGAGTGGCAAGCCCATTGCAAATCTATGTGCGACCTCTAACCCACTCGTTCTTGTCGTGACTTCGGAATCTGTCCCCTTTGCCAATGTATAAACCATAAAGTCGCCGCCCAAATATACCAATGACAAAAATATGAACCCCCATACAATAAGCATTTGTGCTGATAAATATGGATCTTCAATCTCAGCAATAAAATCGCCGAAGAAACTATTTGCAGTTTTCTTGTCGGTTTGAAATGTGAAATCATCCAAATATTTGTCGCTGGTTGTTTTCTCTTCTGACGATAGGCGAGCAATTTTTGATAATAGCTCACCTTATCTTTGACACGATCTTCGATCACTTCAGGACGCAAACAATTTGCATCTGATGTAATTTTTCCAACTCTCCCGTCTCCATCGAACGATCCAGCACTGCCAATATTCCATGATACTTTCATATCTTGTGAGACGTCGACCGCAGATTCCACATAATAGTCGTCTGATGCCAAAGCCGGTTTTTGCCCAAGGGCAAAAGAGACGATACTAGCACAGTTTCCGGTGAATTCAGGAGCTACAGCCAGCGAATCGACGTTGCGAGTTGTATCCGCTGCGCCGAGCACCGTTGTGGTGATAATCGCCAAAATTAACGATTTCATTGTGCTGTCCGCCCGGTGATTCTTTCGGAGATAACTTTACCGTCACGGAAAACCCATGTACCGCCCATGCGATAGCCCTTATCCCACGGGTAAGTAATCGTTTTTGTCTCCGTGAAAGATGGTGTAATACCTAGCGTATCATTTAATTGTTGTGTTGCTGCCGGCAAAACTTCTTTTTTTAGTTCGATAACGATCTGAGCCGATCCGTTCTGCTCTGCTTGATGCTTCATCGCTTGCATATCTAGGTATTGTTTCTGTTCACTCATATATGCCGTATGTTTCTGATGTTCACGATAAGATTCAGCGCCGCTGTAAGTCAGACCGGCCAATCCGATGAAGCCAATCAACGCAGCAGCAATCTGAACATTACGTTTGATTTTCGCCGCAATTTTTGTTTTGTGTTTTTCAAGCTCTTCTGATCTGCAGCTGAAATAGTGGCCAAAGAATTTTGGCAAGCCATTGATCCCTACTTTTTGCATGAAATTCCACTCTTTAGCTGCGATAGCTAAAACAATCTCATATGCAACAATCGCCGTCAATATGCCCATGTAGCTTTTCATCAAAAAGGCGAGTGTCATTGTCGGGATCCCGATGATCGGCACGATAGCCGTAACTATTAAAGCAACTACGATCTTAACCTTAGGATCAGCAAGGCGGTATCTTTGCCATACAATGATCGTAAGAGCAGCCATAATTAAAGCGACTTCATTTTTAATTGAAATCGAATAATCGTTTGTTACAATCGCAAGAACTGGAAGAAGATATTTGGTGAATTGAAAAAGCTCAAACTTACTAACTACGTAAAATTTTTGGGTGTATGCTTCCCCATTGATCAACGTAGTGATTTTTTTTGTTTCGGCATCTAATGTCGCGTCTTTTGATCGCGAGAACCAATACAACGAAACACCGTCAAATATTTTGATCTGCTTATTCATCTTTGTCCCCTAAATATTTAGCAATATCAATCAGTGACCATTGCAATGAGCGCCCAACTCTTGTTTCAAGCGGCGTCACCATCTTCCCCTCTTTCACTCTCCGTTTCAAAGTTTGCGTTGAAATGTTTAATTCAGCTGCAACTTCAGCTGTATTAAGTACACTACAGTTGTATTTTTGATACAATTTGTTATATACAACTCCCATTTGTCCTCCTATTTTAGTCATTATGATATATTTAATTATATCGTTATGATATATGTATGTCAAGAGATTAATTTAAATATCTTCGTGATATAGTTACATACAACAAAGACACAAGGTAAGAAGATGAGTACAAGGCTTTTACTCGACATTATCAAAGAGAAAACCGGAATAAAAACGGATAAACAATTGGCTGAAGAGCTTGAAATCAAATATGGTGCATTGACGAACTGGATAGCACGCGACTCTTTTCAATATGAGCCAATAATTATTTTTCTACTGAAAAAAAATGTCGATTTAAACAGCGTATTTAAGCCTGTATTGATGCCAGAACTTACAGAAGCTCTAATCGCATATCGAAATAATGATCTATCGAAGGTTGGTTATATTCTACCAAGACCACCAAAATCGAATGCAGAAGAAGGTGTTGAAATTGACGCTGCCCAAACAGCTGGAGAAATTGAAGAAGCTTACATATACATCGCTAAACATGGCGGCCTTATACAGTCACAGGAATTAAAAAATACGCTTACAGGAATTATTGCTATGTTCAGGGAAAAAGCCGATGAAAAAAATACCTAACTTGTCCTGGCTACGGAGCATCAAAAACTGATAGTATTTTCTTAGCGCTTACCTACACTATTTCACTAGGGGGGCTGGGGGAAACCCCCAGAGAGGAGCAAAGCGACGGGAGAACCCCCGGAGGGAGGGCGGCAAAGCCGACCCAAGAGAGCGAAGCCTCTCGCACTCAAAGCCCCGCGAAGCGGATCCCCTGAAAAGACAAGGGAACACGAAAAGCCCGTATTTTCAAAACTTCCCTAAACTCTTCGACCACAGCTAACGCGCTACCGCTTGTTTCCCCGGCACGTTTCCCTGCGGGAACTTTCGCGCCGTGGCATTTATAATGCTACTTTTTTAGGGTTAAAAGACGCAATACATATATATTTAATAAAAATACTCATTAAAATATGACAGTTTTTTGTTACATGAAGATCAAACAATTATTTTATTGGTTTAGTACGTTATGCCATAAATTGAATAGATAAGACCCATTTAAAGACGAAAGTCGGTACCTAACTCGGTACCCAAACAAAAATACCCATAGTTCATATGATAGAAAAACAGCTTGAAAGTACGTTATGCAGGAGATTTGGAGGTGGTGGGTCAAGCAGGATTTGAACCTGCGACAACCCCGTTATGAGCGGGGGGCTCTAACCACTGAACTATTGACCCATTTTTGAAAGAGCGCAATTATAAACGCTCTTTGATTAGACGAAGCTTTTTTTACCCGTATCTCCGTAAAGATATCGGAATCGATAGGCTAAGAGGTTTTCCAAAATCGCCAAAATGACCATAAAGTTCACAAAACTGCTCCCTCCGTAGCTAAACATGGGGAGCGGAACCCCGACGACGGGGGCAAATCCGATCGTCATGGCGATGTTAACCGCCATATAAATGAAAAAGAGGAGCGATAACCCCCCTGCGACTACTTTTATATAGTAGTCCTCCGTCCAAAAGGCGATTAAGAGCAGATGGATAATCAGCGCGGCATAGAGGGTGATGAGTAAAAATGCCCCGAAAAATCCGAAACGCTCCACCACGTAGGCGAAAATAAAGTCACTCGATGCGATGGGGAGAAACTTCATTTGCGTTTGGGTCGCATCTTCTTTGTTTTTACCGAAAAAGCCCCCCGATCCGACGGCGATAATCGACTGCTCGACGTGGTAGCTCGGTTTTTCGCCGACGAAATCATATAACCGCTGTTTTTGGTAATCGTGCAGCTGCGTGTAGATAAGCGGGAGGGAGATGACAAAAGCGACTGCCAAACCGATCCATATTTTCCAATGGACACCGACGATAAACAAGATACCGAATCCTAACAACGCCAAAACGGTTGCCGTCCCCAAATCGGGTTCTTTGGCGATAAGAAAAAACGGCATAATGATAAAAAATGAGAGTTTCAAAAAATCTTTGAGTCGGTATCCATCACGCGGAGGGGGATTACGGTTGATAAGATAGGCGAGCATCAGGACAAATGCGGGCTTTAGCAGTTCCGAGGGCTGAAGGGTAAAATGGATAAACGGAATCTCGATCCACCGCTTTGCTCCCAAACGGCTATGTCCTACAAACTCCACGGCGATAAGGAGCAAAATACTCGTCCAATAGGCTATCGGGATCATCCAGAGCAGCCGACGGATAGGGAGGAGAAAAAGGGTAATAAAGACACCGATCCCGACAAACACGTAAACGGTATGCTTTTGTCCAAGGGTCGGATGGATCTCGTAAATAAGCCAACCTGAAGTGAATATGAGCGGAATCAATAAGATAACCGTTATGAAATCAAAATGTGCTAAAATTCGGCGATCAATATTAAGCACTACGGTCCTTCTTTAATTTTTGCTAATTGTAGCATAGCGGGCTTATAACTTTATTTTAACGTACACAGACCCAATACCAAAAGGCATCCCATTTTGACACAAGAAGAATCTACATTTACGACAGACGAAGCGGTTCGTTTAGACGTTTTTTTAACCCAGCAACTCGGTCAAACCCGTAATCAGATTGCACAGCTCATCGAGCAAAACTGCGTTAGCGTGGATGGCAAAGCAACCGCCAAATCGGGGCTTAAACTCAAACCTTCTCAAAAAGTCACCATCCGCTTTCCTGAGCAAAAATCGACCCCCGCACAAAAAATCGATTTTGATGTCGAGATTTTATTCGAAGACGACGATATCCTCGTTATCAATAAACCCAGTTCTCTCACCGTCCACCCTGCACCGAGCGTGAAAGAGCCGACCCTTGTTGATTGGCTTAAACATAAAGGGATCGCCCTCTCGACCCTCAGCGGCGAAGAGCGTCACGGAATCGTCCATCGACTCGACCGAGGAACGAGCGGCGCGATGGTCATCGCCAAAAACAACGAAGCCCATGAAGCGCTCTCCTTGCAACTTCAAGACAAAACGATGGGGCGTTTTTATCTCGCCGTCGTTACCCCTGCGATGAAAGAGGAGATCACCGTGATCGACCGCCCGATCGGACGAAGCGCGCACAATCGCCTTAAAATGGCAATCAGCGAAACGGGCAAAAGTGCCAAAACTGCGTTTGCCAAACTCCTACCGAGTCATGACGAGACCGAAGAGCTGATCGCGTGCAAACTTTTCACCGGACGTACCCATCAGATTCGGGTTCATCTCGAATCGATCAGCCGCCATATCATCGGCGATCATCTCTATGGAACCTCGGCAAAAAGCGATAAAATGGAACGTATCTTGCTTCACGCTTATAACCTCTATTTTACCCATCCGACGACCCAAAAACGGGTGAATTTCACCGCACCGTTGGGGAATGTGGTAGAAGATTATTTACAAAAACATTTTGATTCAAAGGAATTGCATGAACTCATCGATCCGATACGCATTGAGCGCCTCTTTAGCTCTGAGTCTCTTTAGCTTTAGCGGCTGTGTCCCTCAGCCCGTAGCCCCTAAGGCCGTCACGATTGACTCGACACTTCCGACTCCGTCGTTGAACGGGTTTATCGCCGATATCACCTCGATCGCGTTCGAGTGGAAACCTCTTGAAGATCCGAGAGTCAGCGGCTATTACGTCTATCGCAACACACCCGGTGCCGAGGATCAAAAACTCCAGCGGATTGCAACGATCGACAGCCGATTTGCAACCCATTTCGTCGACAGCGATCTCAAACCCGGAAGCGAGTACCAATACCGCTTTTCGGCTATCACCAAAGAGGGGAGCGAATCGGTTGCCAGCGAGACCATGCTCGTAGCGACTCAGCCGATGATCGCACCAATCAGTTTTTTCCAAAGCGTCGGCAATATGCCCCGCAGTGCCAAACTTCTCTGGCGTCCGCACCCGAACGGAAAAATTAACGGCTATGTGATCGAGCGTCAAGAAGCTACGGATCAAAAATGGGTCGCTATTGCTACCATTACGGGTCGTTTGAATGCCGAATACATCGATCGTGACCTCAAAGACAGCCAAGTCTATCACTATCGCATCAAAGCGACGACGTTTGACAAACTCACCACCGAACCGAGTGAAGTGAGCAAAGTGATCACCAAGCCGTTGCCTCCTGAGATTCGCAACATCACCTCGACCAACGATCTCCCTCGTGCTATCACATTGGGATGGGAAGCAAGTACGATCAAGGATTTGAGCCATTATAATATCTATCGCTCATCCACACCGAACGGTTCATTTGAGTATCATGTCAAACTCGAATCTACCAGTTTTACCGATACCATCACGGAAGACGGCAAGTTCTACTTCTACAAAATTACCGCCGTAGATAAAGACGGCCTTGAGAGTCTCAAATCCTCCGTCGCTACGCAGGGTTCAACCCTCTCTAAACCGCAAACACCGATCGCCTATGAGGGGAAAGTCGTAAACAAAACGGCTGAACTTCAATGGAAAAACAGTGATCCTCGCGCCGTCTCTTATACGGTTGTCAAAACGACGAAAACAAGCTGGATCACCCGTGAGAGTATCGATATCAACAATATTACGGAGACAACCTTCCGTGATAGCGATATCAAACCTGACACCGGTTACCTGTATGAGATTTTGAGTGTCGATAAAAACGGTATCCGCTCCCTTCCTACCGAAGCGATCGAATTACGTTACGAGGCCAAATAGAGAATGCCGCATTTAAACCTCGAATCGTTTAACCCCCTTACCTTTCCCGCTCACTGCGGTGAGGTGGAGTTTCTCTTTCAAGCCGATTATAAAAACCCTGATGAGGGTGCACTGATCGCTACCCGTTATAAAGGGAGAGAGTTCTTTTTGGTCTACAAAAACGGCGCAAAAAAACTCCTCAAAGGGGATAAGGTTACCCGCCCTTCCCCTAACTTTATACTCAAACACGCCTTATCAGCCTATGCGGAGTGTTCCGGTTCTCCGATCCTCGATTCGAATGTCGATAACGCCCCTGAAAATGCCCATCTCAAAACCCATGATGCCCTCAAATCGATCCAGTTTTTCGCCGATAATTTCCCAAAAGATCGGGAAGTACGTATCGAGGTCGGATTCGGTTCAGCCCGTCATCTTCTCCACCAAGCCTCCGCCAATCCCGATGTTTTGTTTATCGGATTAGAGATTCACAAACCCTCAATCGAGCAGGCGCTCAAACAGATCGTCATCCAAAACCTCACCAATATTATGATCCTAGATTACGATGCACGATTATTTTTGGAGTTCGTCCCCTCCAACATTGTCGGTAAAGTTTACGTCCATTTTCCGGTGCCGTGGGACAAAAAACCTCACCGCCGCGTTATCTCCGAAGCCTTTTTGAAAGAGTCGGAGCGGGCACTGCGCGTCGGCGGAACGCTGGAACTTCGTACCGATAGCGAAAATTACTACCGTTTCGCGTTAGAGACCTTCAGCACTCCGCGCCAAAGCCGCTTTGAGGTGCGTAAAAACCAAGAGATCGCTATCGTCAGCAAATACGAAGACCGTTGGAAAAAACAGGAGAAAAATATCTACGACGTCACCTTTACCTGTGATATAGAATCTCCTGAGCCTGACATGATCGGCGATTTTACTTTTTCAGAGGGAACTATTGATGCCGATGCACTCTATCGCCTCTCCAAAGAGACCTATAAACGCGACTGGGGATTTATTCACGTCGAACGTATGTTTAGCGTCGGGAAAGCGGGAAGTATGATCCGCCTCTCTATGGGAAGTTTTGATCGCCCTGAGAGTACCTATGTACTCCTCGAAAACGGCGCGGCACGCTATTACCCCTCTCTCCCCGTTCGCTCAAGTGCAAATCTCAAAGCCCACATCTTATTAGACGAGCTACTTCATGGATAAAGTCATTATTGCCGAAAACCTCTCGCTGTCGTACAAAGAGTTTGAAACCATCATTAGCAAAGCCAGTTTTTCCATCGATGCGGGGAGCTTTGTCTTTATCACCGGAGCCAGCGGAAGCGGTAAATCAACCCTTCTAAAATCCCTTTACGGTGCTATAGAACCCCGAGCAGGAGGACTTATGGTGGGCGGTGTCAAAATGAACCGTATCAGTACCTCCAAACTTAATTTCCTCCGTCGTCATATCGGTATCGTTTTTCAAGACTACAAATTGATTAAAGAGTGGACGATTGAGAAAAACGTTATGCTCCCCCTTATTATCTCCGGATATACGAAAGAGGTGAGCGCCGTACAGGTTCAAAAACTTCTCGGCCACGTTAAACTGATCCATCAAGCGGGCAAATACCCCCCTGAACTCTCCGGAGGGGAACAGCAGCGAGTTGCTATGGCGCGTGCCCTCGCCCACAACCCTATTTTGATTTTAGCGGATGAGCCGACCGGAAATTTGGATGAATACTCATCGGAAGTGATTTGGAATCTCCTAGAGGGGGCCAATACTCAGCTCAAAACAACGATTGTCGTCGTAACACACCATATCCCTTCCAGCATCAGCGTGCCGTATAAACATTTTCATATCGAGATGGGGAATCTGCATGAAATCTCTTAAAAATCATATCTCACTCATTATTGCCCTCTTTACCGTTTTATTTTCGGTACAAATTTATGTTGCGGTAGATCGCACCATCGAAGCGTATGAAAATCGTCTCAAAAATGACTACTCTATCATCGTTGTCTCCAACAAAGCCCTCACTGCGACCGAATTTAAAGCGATGGACTCCCTGATTGAGAGAAGCGAATCGATTGCTACCGATCAGGTATTGGAGCGGCTCAAAGGTGAAATGACGAAAAAGAATCTTGATTTGCTCAAACTCACCCTCCCAAAATTCTATCGCCTCTATCTAAGCCGTTTCCCGACCCCACAAGAGATATCAAAACTTCAAAAACGGCTCGAAAAACACTCTGCTATCGAGCGGGTTGAAGGGTATGCCCAGACCCATGACACCGTCTATAAGCTGATGCTTTTGTTTAAAGATGTCGTCCAAATCTTCTCTATCGCCATCGCGGCAGTCACCTCGCTTCTGATTTTGAAAGAGATGCGTTTATGGCAGTTTCAACATGCCGATCGTATGTCGATTATGGCTCTTTTCGGGGCACCCGTATGGCTCCGTTCCGCAGTATTGTTCCGCCTTGCCATCGTTGATGCGATCATCGCGACCATCGTACTGTGCCTCGCCTTTTTTATGATCGAGCAATACGGATGGATGGATCTATTGCTCCGTACGGTCGGAATCAGTATCGAATTGTTTGATTTTGTCAATGACGGAGTCCGTTCGCTTCTAATAGCACTCGGGGTCTCTATCGTCCTCACCCTCACGATCGTCATCGGAAACGAAGAAGAGGAATAGATGCGAACCCCCTTCTCCCTTCTCTTAATCTCTTTTTTGGCGGTTTCGCTCCCTGCCGCCAAAATAGATGAAAAAATTCAAAAAACCTCAACGCAGCTAAATCAAACCAAACAAACATTCTCAAGTCTCAACGCTAAACTCGAAGCTACCGCCTCCAAAATTATCCAACAGCGCCAAATTGTAGGGACGCAGCAACAACATATCAACACCCTCGTCGAAGAGCTGAAATCCAAAGAGAGCGTCTATCAATCCAACAAAACGACGCTGCATGGACTGGAAGCACAGCAAGCTCTTTTGATTAAAACCCAAAACGATATCGAACAACGTCTCGTGTTCGCGATAGCCCGCAACACCTCTATCTCTTTGCTTATCAACGACGATCGTGCAAAAGAGGCCAATTCAATTATCCTTGAAGAGGCGCTCAAACTGCATCTTAAACAGATTCAGCAAGAGATTAAAGAGCTTAATTTCATCTTTTCCGAAAATGCCGAGAAAATTTCGGGGCTCTCGTCTCAAACCACCGTCCTTAAAAAATCAATTGCCGTCATTGACCAGCAAAAAAATAGAGTGCTAGAGACGAAAAAAGAGAATGAAAAAGCGATTGCACTCCTTGAAAAAGAGAAAAATCAGTATAAAAAATCGTTGGATAAGATTCTTAATCAGCAGCGTTCACTTCAAAATACCCTTGCTAACCTCAATATTATTAAACGTGAATCGCTTAAACCGAAAAAAGCTCCTCTATCACGGGTAGCACAAAAACCGGGTTCCAAACCGGTCCCCGAAGATGTCAAACGGGCCGTTGCCCAATACAGCCCCTCCAATGTTGCGGGGTATTCGGGTGAGCGGACAATCGCTCCGCTAGATGGCTACGTGGTAACGAAACGGTTCGGCCCTTATACCGATCCGATTTACGGGATAAAAATCTTTAATGACTCCGTCTCATTACGTCCGAATGAAGCCGATGCCAAGGTTAAATCGGTACTCAACGGAAAAGTTATCCTCGCCAAACCGACGGCGATGCTAGAAAACGTCGTTATTATAGAACACGACAACGGTCTGCATACGATCTATGCCCATCTGGACAAAATTGCCCCTACGGTCGAAGTGGGCAAACGGCTTAAACAAGGTTCGATTATCGGACGTGCGGGAAGAGAGTTGATGTTTCAGGTAACACAGCGCAACGCGCATATCGATCCGATGCAAATGATCCGCTGAAGCGGATTATCAAAACGGCCAGACGGCTCCGACCATTTTACTTGCCCAGCCTTGATTGATCGAGCGGTCAACATCCCCTTCATTGGCATAAAGGATCTTAGCATCTGAGATTTTTGATGAGTTGATTTGATTGTTTTGATCAATGTCATACGGCCGGATAACACCGCTGAGCTGCATAATCTGTTTTTGATCGTCCACCATAATCTCACGACGTCCGGTGATAAAATAGTTTCCGTTTGCCATCACTTTGACGATACGAGCCGACACTGTCGTCGAAAAAGAGGCATTTTTAGTCGCACTTCCTGATCCGGAGTAGTCGGAACTTGATCCGGCACTAAATCCGATATTGGCTAAACCGTTTAGTTTTCCCACCGCCGAATTGACGGCTGAATTGTTCCCTGCAGAGCTAAAAAGGCCGCCGTTTAGCCCCAAAGTATCCGCTTCCGTCAACGCTTTGCTCGCTTTATTTGAGCTGGTTGCCGTTTCTGAAATAACGACGGTCACAATATCGTTGACATGCATCGCCTTGTGATCGGAAAAGAGGGGGCTATCCCCTTGACCGAACAAACTTCCGCGTGCCACAAAACTGTTTTCTTCTTCCCGTGAGGGCATCTCTTCGACATATTTCGGGGGAGTAAAGGCTATTTCAGGCTCGGTAAGACGCGCATTACAACCACTAAGCAACAACGATGCCGACAGTATCGATAGGGTGAGGGGTATGCGCATTATTCCATCCGAGTCATATTTGGCTATAATAAGCAAAAATAGTTCCAAGGGGTAGATATGAGTTTAAAAGAACAAATAAGCAATGACATCAAAACCGCTATGAAAGAGAAAAATGTAGCGTTGCGCGATGCACTTCGTCTTCTTAGCAGTGCTATGAAACAAATCGAAGTGGATGAGCGCAAAGAGCTTAGTGATGATGATATTATTAAAATTATCCAAAAACAGGTCAAACAACGCAACGATGCTATGAGCCAATACCGTGATGCGGGACGTGAAGATTTGTATGAAAAAGAGGCTTCCGAAGCGGCTATTTTTGAAACCTATTTACCTGCACAGCTCAGTGATGAAGCATTAGAGTCTGCATTGCGTACTATCATCGCTGAAACCGGAGCTGAATCGATCAAAGATATCGGACGGGTTATGGGTGCGGCGTCTAAAGCACTCGGCGCTCAAGCAGATGGAAAACGGATCAACGAATGCGCTAAAAAGATATTGGGCTAAGAGCCCTTAGAGTTGATGAGGGCGACCTAAATGGAAGCCCTGCGCATAATCGACACCGATCTCTTTTAAGATATTAAGGGTCTCGATATCTTCCACATACTCTGCAATGGTTTCCTTCCCGAACTCTTTCGCAATCTGATGAATATGTTTTACAAAAATGCGGTCTTTCTCATTGACAACAATATTTTTGACAAATTCACCGTCAATTTTGACGTAATCGGTATCGAAATATTTAAGATAGACAAACGATGAAAACCCTGAACCGAAATCATCCAGCGCAAAACTGATCCCTTTTTGTTTCAGCTCTTCTATAATATCCATCAGCCCGTTGACGTTATGAATCGCTTCACGCTCTAAAATTTCAATCGTAATTCCTGTACTGGAACTCGGATTCGGGTTTCGTTCGCCATGTTCTTTAATGAGATCAACATAATCTCCGCCAAAAAGACTTTTCGTGGAAAGATTAAAGAAAAAGCGTTTATCCCATAACCCACGCTCTTCACGCGCCAATAACCCTTTGGTTAAAATTATTTGATCGATTTTAGGTGCGAAGCCCAAGCTCTCTGCTACTTCGATAAACTGCCCCGCCGCCATATAGCGTTGGCCGTCACGAATACGGGCAAGAACTTCATATCCGAAGATCTCTCCGCTTTGTACATCGTAAATCGGTTGAACAAAAGGCTCTACACAATCTTCATCAATAGCACGACGTAAGAACTCCCCTTTTTTCTGAATCTCACTCGCCATCTCCTGATCGCTTTGATCGGCACGCGCAATCGTATTTTTACCGGCACGTTTAGCCTTATACATTGCCAAATCCGATCCTGTCAACAGTGCGGTGATATTTTCACCCTGTTCCGGATATTCCGCTATTCCGAAACTCGCCGTTAACGATACTTGATCAAACATCAACGAAATTGGGGTTGATTCAAGGGATGAGCGAAGTTTTTCGACTACCGCATACCCGCTTTCATACGGTGTTTCAGGGAGAATTACCGCAAATTCATCCCCTCCGATACGAGCTAAAACATCGGCATTTCGGAGGTTCGATCCAAAAATATTCGTTACCTCTTTGAGTACCAAATCCCCCGAAGCGTGACCGTAGGTATCATTGATATATTTAAAATTATCCAAATCGATCATCAAAACGGTAAATTTATGGTGATGACGAACCGAGCGCATCACTTCATAGGTCAAAAATTCTTCAAATTTTCGGCGATTATAGAGTCCTGTCAGATAATCACGGTCTGAGAGTTCTTGGAGCTTTTCATAGTAGTCTTGAATCGAATCCAGCATTTTATTGAAATAATTTTCAATGTTTTTGACTTCGAGAATTTTCGTTTTAAGACTTATCCGTTTGGCCATATCGTTATTGCTGATAATATCTTGAATCATCACAATAAACTGTTTGATAGGCTGAACCAATAATTCATTCAGTTTGTAATACAAAATAGCAAAAATGACAATAGTAAAGAGGACAAAAAAGATAATAAACGAGTTAATCATCGTAGTGAGTGAAATTTTGAGGTTGGCAACCGGAAAACGGACATCGATAACGCCGTTAATATCCCCTATTTTAGCATTGGTATGACAGCTTAAACACTCTTGTTTAACGACGATCGGATAAAGATAGCGAATCTCCTCATCCCCCGCCAATATCTCTTCACCCTTCATCGCACTGGCAACCATAGGGTCGTGGTCTCGAATCTGCTTATCGTTGTTACGATCCCCGAAAAGTTCGGCAACTATAGGACTTCTATAAGCATTAATGCTCATTTTAGGTTCAACTTTGTTCAAGCGAACAATAATCGCATCCAACTCCTCTTTGCTCCACCCTTTTTCCATAGCAGAATAAAGTGCTTCAAAGGCTAATCGGCTCGTTTTACGGGCATCAACACGGGCCAAATCGTCAACGGCTTGTTTTTTAATGTAGACGCCGTACAAAAAAGCAACGGCTAAACTGGTTAATAAGGAGACAATAACCGTCTTAGCAATAAGCCGTTTGTACGTTGTATACGATTCCATTCACTATCCCTGACGTTAATTTAAATAATTATAACATTGGATTTCTAAATTGAAACTATTATATTGGTTTATTATTATACAAATAATCCCGAAAAATTACTGTTCTAAAACTTTTTCGCCTTCACTTCACTCAAGACACGATCCGCCATCATGAAAACTTCATTAGCGATTGAGTCGGTATTTCGTGCAATTTCCGCATTATGCTGCGTCTCTACCTCAAATCCCGAAACAATGTTATTGATCTCGACGATCCCTCTAGACTGCCCTTCAATCGCATCCCCGATATCGCTGATCGATTGAACCAAAATACCGACATTGGCATTAATTTCCGACAATGATTTTTGGGTACGCTCGGCGAGTTTGCGAACCTCATCGGCAACCACGGCGAATCCTCGTCCATGTTCCCCTGCCCGTGCCGCTTCGATAGCTGCATTGAGTGCGAGGAGATTCGTTTGATCGGCGATATCTCCGATGACGGTAATAATCATTTTGATATCATCCGATTGTCGTATCACCTCTTGCGTTTTTTGAAGGACATCTCCGACACTTTGGGTCATATTTTCAACTTCCTGCGACGTTTTTTGAATCTCAAGTGCCTGTTTTTGAGAAGATTGGTCTAGCTCTTCCACATTCTCTTTTAAGCGCTGCGCACTCTCATCCATTGACGTTCCGTTTGCGAGGCTCGTACGGAGCATCGCGGCGATATCGTCACCCAACTGATTGACCAATTGTTCAATTTTTCCGCTGCTTTGATGAATACGCTGTGTAAAATCCAATTTACCGTACGATTCCACCACACGGGTGATCTCACGAATATCTTGCCCCACCATTTGACGCAATGATCCAAGCATACTGTTAAAGACTTCACGAAGCTCTCTAAGTTGAGCATTGGCAGGAGTTGAGACCAACGTCCGCTCTATAATCCCTTTAGAGACCTCTTCCGCGATACTGACGGCTTCATTCACCATCATCGAATCTTCTTTAATCCCATGTTCCAAAGCTTTTACATTATTATCGGCTTGAATTTGAAGCTGATTGCTTTTAATGAACTGATGGGAGGTCATCACAATGATATAAACGAGTCCTACAACCTGAGTCGCGAACAAGGCGATATGGGTCAATAAAATCCATATATCACAGCCGCTCGAAAAGACGATGACATCCAAACCGAACATCGTTGCATGGTTTAATTGAAGGACAAAAAAGAGAATGTGATGAAACGCTACCGCAACCGTTGCCAGTAAAATCGGGATGATATCTTTATAGATCGCTAAAAATGCCGCAATAACGAATAAACCGAAGTGCATTTCGATCATACCGAGCTGCTGTTGAATCATAATCATTGGGAAAATAGAGAGAGCGATCCCGATAACACTGCGTCCGATCAAGGTACCGCGAAATCCTAAATAGGCGACAACAATGAGTCCTAAGGCAAGTGCACCGTTAATCAATCCAAACTGATAGGTTGAATAGCGAATGGAAGTGATAAACGCAACACTTAAGAAAGAGAGTATCCCGATAATAAGCATAAATTTGTCGGCTTTGACAAAATCTGCCTTTAAGCGCTCTTTGATTTCTGGACTTAAAGAGGAGTCCTGTGCAGGAAAAAGGAAAGTGAGGTTCATCAGAAGGCTCCTATATCATTTAGAATTAAGTCACGATTATATGGGGAAGAGGTATAAATATAGAGCAATTCATACCCCTTCCCTTTTTTTTGAAGCAGATAGGCGTACGGCATATGTTCGGCTTCAACCCCTAAACGGGTATAAACCAAATTCAGCGTATGTACCATCT
Source organism: Sulfuricurvum sp. RIFOXYD12_FULL_44_77 (assembly GCF_001830725.1). Classification (NCBI taxonomy): domain Bacteria; kingdom Pseudomonadati; phylum Campylobacterota; class Epsilonproteobacteria; order Campylobacterales; family Sulfurimonadaceae; genus Sulfuricurvum; species Sulfuricurvum sp. RIFOXYD12_FULL_44_77. The sequence continues at coordinate 3,958 of NZ_MIBU01000259.1, read as the reverse complement.
TTTGCAGCTCTGCTTCATTCGGAGCGTACGATTTAAACCCTTTATCGAAGTGTTCAGCCCAGCTTCGCACCGATAAAGGATCCATTTGGGGCGTCATATTGATAAACCACACCGCAGGAATGTGTTCAAACTCCCGCCGCTGTGCCTCATGGTAAATTTCAGCCAAATCATTCAATGCAGGTGTACAGACACGGGTACACCCGACATAGCCGAAATAGACCAATACCACATCCGCTGTTTCTCCCTTTAAAAAAGGGAAATCAACACCTCTGCGATCTTCGCTTCTTCCGGCTTGTTTCGGATCACTCAGAATCGGAAAAGCCAGACTAAGGATTATACCAAAAGCGGCAATAATCAAAAATATCCCAAAAAACGTCTTTATTCTTTGTTTCATCTACAAGACCCTACGTTTTTGTAAATATAACATTATTTCGGTCATACATTGGTCACACAATAGGTATATTGAGCTAAACTATCCGTTTTTCAAGGTTTTAAGCGCACTTTCCACATCATCCTGACGCATCAAAGACTCGCCGACCAAAAAGGCATCGACTCCCGCTTTGCTCAAATCTTCGAGTTGCCCGTGTTCATAGATACCGCTCTCGGCAACGATAATTTTTCCGTTGGGGATCAATGGAATAAGCTCATAAGAGAGATTCATATTCATCTCAAAGCTCTGGAGGTTACGGTGATTAATCCCGATAATGTCGGCACCCGCGTAGATTGCTTTGGTGAGCTCGGATTTATCGTGAATCTCAACAAGGGCTTCCATCCCAAGGTGACGGGTATAGTTCAACAGCTCTTTGAGTTCGTCCCTGCTGAGTGCCGCTGCGATGAGAAGGACAAAATCGGCTCCGTACACAAGCGCTTCTAGAAGCTGATATTTGGAGATAATGAAATCTTTGCGCAGAAGAGGAATACTTGTATAACGGCGAATCTCCGCGAGATAATCGAGGTTTCCTTGGAAAAAATGGGGTTCGGTAAGGATCGAAATAGCATTCGCTCCACCGCGCTCATACGCCTGTGCAATCGCTACGGGATCGAAATCTTCACGGATAACGCCACGCGAAGGAGAAGCTTTTTTTACTTCAGAAATAATGCGATACGGCTCTTCAAGGGTAGCGGTAAGATAAGGGCGTACGTCACGAGGAGCGCGGGCGTTAAAGGCTAATGAGCGGCCGAGCCACTCCATGCTGAACTTGGCTTCCCGTTCGATGAGATCTTCTTTGGTTTTTTTGATGATGTCGTCTAAAATCATTAATTTTTCTCCTTGGTTTTACATTTTTCAATCGCATTGAGATGATCTTTTACCTCTTGCTCATCACTGCCGATCATCGATTCAACCTGTTTAATCAGACGGAGTGCTTCGACACACTCGTTCAATTTATAATGTCCCCATGCAAGCGAATCGATGTAATAGGGCGAATCGGGCTGTTTTTCGAGAGCACGGCGGACATATCCCATCCCCTCAGTCACATTGAGATCATGATCGATCATAAGATACCCCAAATAATTGAGGTACAGAGGTTCTTGTAAATCAGTGTTGGCTCTTTTGAGCCCATCAACCACCTCAGAGATCAATGCAGGATCATTACGATTCGCCGCCCCTTCGTATTTGAAGACGGAACTTTGTGCCAAATAGAGCGGGTTGTCTTCCCGTTCATACAGTGTTTGGGCGAGGAGGGATGCTTTGTCAAATGCTTTAACTCTGACATACAAATCAAGCAAGGCAGGATCATTCATATGTGATTTTTCAAGCAATGCCGTCATTTTAGAGATATCTTGGCGGTACACATAGATTTTAAGTGCCTCTTCTGCGGCAGAAGGGTCTTTAAAACTATCATACGTCTGCTCATACATCTGCGCCGCATCTTCCAATGCACCTCTATCCGCATACAAGCTTCCCAACCGTTTGCCGATAACCTGAGAGTTGCCGTGTGTTCCGATATGCTCTTTTAAAAATGCTATCGCTTCGGATTTTTCATCCAGTTGCGCGTATTGAATCAGAGCTATCCGCTCCGCCGTCGTTTCGTCATAATTGAGTCCATACGATTTTTTGAGTGCCCCCACGGCTCCCGCATAGTCCCCGAGTTTTAAACGTGCTTCGGCATACAAAAGATAATCGGGTGATGTTTTACTTTTTTCACTCTGAAGAAAGGCTTTTTGCGATGCTTCGGCAAACTTTCCCTCTCTCAGCAAAATAATAATCTCAAATCGGTTGAGTATCTCATCTTGGGGATCTTTCGCAAGCGCTTCCGATGTTACTTTAGCGAGTGATTTTATGTCGTTGGATTGTTCCAGCATCCGTAAGGATTGATAAAGGTACTCTTTTTTTGAAGTCTGTTTGTAGAGTTCGCCAAAAAACTCAGAGGCTTGATGGTGTTTCTGACGCATCTGCGCATCCAGTGCATAGAGAGAAAAGGTATCTTCCAATACATTGCCGTTGTGGACACTTTTGGGCGCGGCACTTGTTACGGATACAGTTAAAATAATGGCATATAAATATTTAATCATGAATGATTCCAGGGCACTCCGCTTTGAGTTCATCGATACGGTGGCGAAAGTAATCCCAAAACGGAAAGGTTCGACACTGCAATGGACGGGCGGTGTAAATACTACACCCATTTTGTGAACGGTCAAAGAACACACAATCAAATGACCCCTTTACGATCTTCTCTTTGAGCGAAAACCGAAATCCCTCTTTACGCAAGAACGTACGACGAAACTCCCCCTCATCCATCTCCAGAAGTTTCGCAATCGCCGCTATCTCCGTGACAGAGACAAAAATATTTCCGCTCTCACCGGTGCAGCATTTCCCGCCGCACGTGGCACAGGCTGAGGGATTGAACGCATAAGTGAAACCTTCTTGTGTCATATAATCGGACATTTGATACTGTGCGCCTTTGCTTTGTCGTAAATTGCCTGCACTGCAGGGGTATATTGACCGTTTTCTTCCGTAATCAGCGGAGGCAATACGGTGAGAGCCGCTTTGCTGTTTCTTTTGACGTGGATCAGTACCAATATGCTGGGACGATCCACTTTAGAATGGACGAATTGTACCTCAACGACTCTTAATCCTCTACTCTCAAAAGCACTGCACAATTGGGCAAATTGACGGGCATCGTAACAGATTGCCGCTTCACCTGAGGATTTCAGAAGTTTCGATATTTTGGTGACAAACGCTTCGATCGGGAGATGGACATTGTAGCGGGCTTGATGGAGAATCGGGTTTTCCGAGCGGGCTGAGCCTTCATGGTAAAACGGAGGATTGGAGACGATCCAATCATAGCTTCCATGACCGCCCAGTTCCAAAAAATCCCCCTCATGCAGTGTATATCCGATCCCGTTGATCTGCGCATTACGACGGGCGAACTCAGCATACAATGGCTGTTTCTCAACCGCTTCAAGATTCACGGCAGGAAAATCACGCCCTACCAGCAATCCGACGATCCCGCATCCCGCACCGACATCGAGCATTTTCCCCCGAGGGGCAAAACGGGAGATAAACCCGTATAGCAATATCGAATCACTGTTGTAACAATAGCCTCCGTCAGGTTGATAAAGGAGCATAGTTCAAACCCCTCTCTGTTCAGATTTATTCAATACCATCGCAAAATCTGCTAGCTCATCATCAAAAATCGCAAGAATAAAATGTATATCTTTTTCAATATCATTATAGTGATCTTTATTGATCACTTTTTCATAATGGAATACTCTGTTTCTAAAACGACGAATATGATCGAGTTTCTTGTAAATCTCTTCACGATCTAAAAATATCTCTTTTTTTTGAGGCATATTCGGGAAAATTTGTCGAAGATCTTTTGTTCTAAAATAGTTTTGATAAGGTTTTTGAAAAAGGCTAACCCAAAAACCAAAGTTCAACTCGGCAATAACCTTCTCTTTTGAATCTGTTTCTTTTCGCCCTTTAAGTGTATCATTGACCTCTTTAATCTTCTTT
>NZ_MIBU01000258.1:0-3326 GCF_001830725.1 Sulfuricurvum sp. RIFOXYD12_FULL_44_77 | reverse complement strand
GTTATACTTACATAACGATAGTATTCAAGGTAAATAATGGATAATTTTTTTGCAAAACGGATCATTCCTTGTTTGGATGTGAAAGACGGCCGTGTCGTAAAGGGTGTTAATTTCGTCGGGCTCAAAGATGCCGGAGACCCTGTCGAAGTGGCAAAACGGTACAACGAAGAGGGGGCGGATGAACTGACATTTCTCGATATTACCGCATCCCATGAAGAGCGTGACACGATCGTTCATATCGTCGAACAGGTGGCGAAAGAGGTTTTTATCCCTCTAACGGTAGGGGGCGGAATACGAGTCCTTGATGATATCTACCGCCTCCTTGCCGTCGGGTGTGACAAAGTGAGTATCAATTCTGCGGCGATCAAACGTCCCGAATTCATCAATGAGGGGGCAAAACGGTTCGGCTCTCAGTGTATCGTTGTTGCCATCGATGTGAAGCGTACGGGTGATCAATACAACGTCTATCTCAACGGCGGTCGAGTCGATACGGGGATTAATGCTTACGAGTGGGCAAAAGAGGTGGTCGATCGCGGAGCGGGAGAAATTCTCCTCACCTCGATGGATGCTGATGGAACCAAAGCGGGATTTGATCTCTCGATCACCGAGCAAATCAGCCGGGCGGTGAATGTTCCCGTTATCGCCAGCGGCGGTGCGGGGACGATGGAGCATATCAAAGAGGCTTTCGAGCACGGTGCCGATGCGGCACTGGCGGCGAGCATTTTTCACTACAAAGAGATCGACATTATGGATCTCAAACGCTATCTATCCGCGAATGGGATTCCGGTACGGTTATGATTTTATGTGCCGGCAATAACGAAACGTTTGATTTCGCGACTCCGATAGGGGTGGGGCTGATCGACAGTGCGATCAATCTGACCCGCCATTGTTTGGTTCACAAGCCCGAATTTCTCCTCTTCGTCGGGAGTGCGGGAAGTTACGGTGAACATAAAATTAACGATATCATCGAGTCTAAAACCGCCGCTAACATCGAGTTAGGATTTTTGGATAAAAGTGCCTATACGCCGATTGACAACGTCGTCTCCGCACAAACGGAAAATGTCAAAGATGTTATCGTTAACTCCTCGAACTACATCACGACGAGTGAGCGGGCAATGGAGCAAATGAGAGTTTTGGGGATGGGGATTGAAAATATGGAATTTTTCACGGTAATGCGAGTGGCGCAGGTTTTCGGCATCCCTGCGGGAGGCGTGTTTTGCATCACCAATTACTGCGATACGAATGCCCACCGAGATTTTATCGCTAATCACGGATTCGCCAAAGTGCTGTTGCGTGAACATTTGAAAGCAAAAGGGTTAATCCATGGCTAAAAAAACTATTTTGGATTACACCAAAGCGGAACTCGCTTCCATGGTGAAACCCTCGTTTCGTGCTAAGCAGATTTGGGGATGGATTTATCACCAGTACGCGACGAGTTTTGAAACAATGGCGAATCTCCCTAAAGCGATGCGCGAAGAATTAGATCAAACCTATGAAATTATGCCCCTGAAAATCGCTCGAAAAGAGTGTTCCACCGATGGAACGATCAAATATCTCTTCGAACTGAGTGATGGCAAAACGGTTGAAACCGTGTGGCTCAAGATGAAAGATGAATCGATAGATGATGAGGGGAATATCGAGCATGAAGCCCGTTTTACCGTTTGTGTCTCAACGCAGGTGGGGTGTAAAGTCGGGTGCTCGTTTTGTCTCACCGCCAAAGGGGGATTTACCCGTGATTTGAGTGCAGGGGAGATTGTGGCACAGGTGTTAGCGGTGAAGATGGATAACGGCCTCGCCGCGCATCGCCGTCTTAATATCGTCTATATGGGGATGGGGGAGCCGCTTGACAATCTTGAGAATCTCGCGAAAGCAATTACGATTCTTAAAGATGAAGAGGGGCTTTCCATTTCAGGAAAACGGCAAACGGTTTCGACGAGCGGTTTGAGTAGTAAAATAGATAAACTGGGTCAGATGGATTTGGGGGTTCATATCGCGATCTCGCTCCATGCGGTCGATGATGAACTACGATCTGAACTCATTCCTATGAATAAAGCCTATAACATCGCTTCGATTATTGATGCGGTAAAGCGGTTCCCGATCGATACCCGTAAACGGGTAATGTTTGAATATCTCGTGATCAAAGGGAAAAACGATGATCTCACTTCAGCGAAAAAATTGGTCAAACTTCTTCACGGGATCAAGGCAAAAGTGAATTTGATCTTTTTTAACCCGTATGAGGGGTCTGACTATCAGCGTCCGACCCGTGCGGATATGGTGGCATTTCAGGAGTATCTGATCAAACACGGAGTATTGTGTACCATCCGTGATTCTAAAGGGTTAGATATCAGTGCGGCGTGCGGTCAATTAAAAGAAAAAGATTTAAAGGAAACAGCACAATGAGCGCAATGGATTGGTTTCAAGTCGGGTTTTTAGTGATCGTGGTCGGTGTCGGTTTGGGCGGCTTTATCTGGGCCGCCCTCAAAAAAGAGTAGGAGTATTCTCGCCGATAGGCGAAGCTTCAGTGCCATAGCGGCCAGCGTAGAGGGAGGGGCTTTGCTCCTGCCTCGTTCAAATCAAAATGTATATTTAAGCATTGCCTGGAACACATCGTTATCGGTATGATAAGTGTTTTCATGGTAGTAGTGCCACTCTGTCCCTACTTCTAATTTCCCCTCTTTAATTCCCGCAATTCGCGAAAGGTCAAAGAGAAGTTGGTTTTGAGTTAATAAATCTTTCGTTGTCCAGTCGGTAAACCCTTCGAAATGCCATTGGTTACCCAGAGGTACGATGTAGTTGAGTGAGAGTTGATAGGTATGATCGCCGACGTTTTGATGTTTTCGATAGATATTAAGTCCAAAAACACTAAACCCCGGTATATTCAAATCAGCCCCTGCGCCATAGAGCCATGCATGATAGGTATCGGATCGGTTGTATTGAAATGAGAGGTAACTCTCTTTAAGTATTCCGCACGAAGTAGAAAAGCCGCTGATTTTATCTAAGCTCAGGCGGGGAGAAATTTCACCGTAGAGGTCATTTTTTTTATCGGTGAATTGCAGCCCCTCATGGGTGTAGGCGTAATCGGCAAACATAAAAAGATCACCGTACTCCCAAGTCCGATAATGCTCTGCGGTTAGGGTATGTTTGGCACCGCTTTGGGTATCCATAAATGTCTCCCCTTCAAAATCTCCGTAGAGATATTGGACATTGGTTGTTGAAAAAGCGGATAATGTAGCTGCTAAGAGGGTACTAATAAACAGAAATCGAGGCATAGGTTTCCTTAGGTGTTTCAAATAAAGCATTTATTTTTGCGATAAGATCGAGCGGAT
>NZ_MIBU01000257.1:0-1489 GCF_001830725.1 Sulfuricurvum sp. RIFOXYD12_FULL_44_77 | reverse complement strand
GCATGCAGTGCCCCAGAGCGTCCCGCATGGACTGCCCCTATCGCTTGTTGGATCGGATCGTAGAGCAATACCCCCGTACAATCGGCACTCATCACCATGAGCGGAGTGTTTGTGCGGTTGGTGATGAGGGCATCGCATTCGGGGGGTGCATCGAAAGTGAGGGTTTCATCAACGATAACGATCCGATCGGAGTGGATTTGGCGCATATGGATGAGAGAGTGACGATTGAAACCTAGTTTATCGGCAAGAAGATCGTGATTTTTTACAACGTCTTCGGGATTATCTCCGACATGAAACGCGAGATTGGCATCAGTATAGGGAGCTTTGGAAATACCGCCGTGCCGTGAGGTAAAGGCGGCGGTAATAGCGGAAAATGACGCTAAAAGAGCGGGAGAGACGGTTTTCATGGGATGAGTATACCGTGGCTCTCTTTTGGAAAGACTTATGTTCTATAGGTAGAAATTTGTGCCGTCATCTCAGCGGCTACGTGGTGTAGATGCTCAGCTGCCGCCGCGATCTCTTCCACATTTCGGACATTGGATGCCGACATGACACTGATCTTATTGATCTCATCAATGATAACATCGTTACGTTTGGTATTGCTTTCCGCTTTCTGTGCGACTTCGTGCATCCCCTCAACCGTATCTGTAAGGGTATTGACCGCCATCTCAGTATACGATTCGACTTCACTTGAGAGATGGGAGAGTTTTTCCATACGGTGAACATTGTCATTCATTTGCTCCGACATATCCATAATGGACTGGACAATGACATTCACGGTTGCATTCGTCTCGACAAGGCTCTTTTGGGTCCGTTCGGCGAGTTTGCGTACTTCATCGGCTACTACGGCAAAACCGCGACCATGTTCACCTGCCCGTGCTGCTTCGATAGCCGCATTGAGTGCCAAAAGGTTTGTTTGATCGGCAATATCGGAGATAACCGTGAGGACGTTTTTCACTTGTTCCGCTTCATGGGTTAGGGAGTTTAGTTTTTCGTTCATCGCGGCTTCAATCTCTACCGTTTGATTAAGTGATTCAACCGTCTCTTTGAGAGCGCTCTGGGCTGCGTTGAGGTTGGTTCGCGCATTGGTTGCCATATCGCTTACTTCATGGGTTCGAATAACGGCTTCGTTCATCTCATTTTTAATGATATTAGCGTTTTCGGTGGTTTCTGTGACTATTTTAGAAGCATCTTCCGCCTGCTTACCGATCGATAAGGTGGTTGCGGAGAGTTCTGTAGCCACAGAGAGATTTTCGGATGAGGAGTGCTGCGCCGTGGCAAACGTATCACGCAGCGCATTGGTCAGTGCGTTGATATTGTCGGCGACTTCGGTCAGCTCATTTTTACCCGGGAGTGTTATCGCATGGGTGAGATCTTTGTTGCTTACCATCGTATGGACGTTTTCATTCAATGTTTTAACGGCGCGGCTGATGGTAGAGGTTGTTAAATAGGCTACAATCAATCCGATGAGGGTTGAAAACACCCCTAA
>NZ_MIBU01000256.1:0-3380 GCF_001830725.1 Sulfuricurvum sp. RIFOXYD12_FULL_44_77 | reverse complement strand
TCGAAGCGATGACGTTGGTTCAGAAGATCAAAGCGATTGACAGCGTTGTGGACGAGTCGATTCGTCAGTTCTTGATTATGGACGGCGGAAATATGGAGGTTATCGATATCAAGGATTCCCCTGATTATATCGATGTCTATATTCGCTATTTAGGGGCTTGTAACGGCTGTGCAAGTTCAAGTACGGGGACATTGTACGCTATCGAAGCGACACTCAAAGAAAAACTCTCTCAAAAAATCCGCGTTTTACCGATTTAATAAACTCTCTTTAGATTCCCGCTACTGCGGGAACCTCTTTGTTAAAAATTTTTATCAAACCAATCGGCTACTTGAGACCGAATCGTATGTCTCAACTGAATCCCCGCAATAAAGTTATTATGCTGTGCTTTGTTAAGCAAGCTGACAAGGGCATTGCGTCGTTTGGAGAGGAAGGGATGATCGATTTGTCCGGGGTCACCCATAACGACGAGACGTGTCTCATCTCCCATACGGGTTCCGATGAGTTTTAGGGTCGCATTGGTCATATTTTGGGCTTCATCGATGATAACGAATTTGCGTGATATGGTCGTCCCTCGCAAGTGGGCGATGTCCATCACTTCGATGTTGTATTTTTTCATAAACACTTCGGTTGCATTTTCCCGTTTGACCGAGTTTGTAGTGCCGGTATACTCGACCCGCGCGTCGATGGAGCGTTTGCTTTGGTGCTCGATGGTGAAATTGACCGCCGCATAGAGAGGGTACATGAAGTATCCGAGTTTCTGTTCTTCATCCCCTTTACGAAATCCGAGCTCTGCTTGCTGATCGTTGGAGGTGACGGTGTTACGGGCATAAACAATCCCCTCGACAATCCCCTCTTCGACCAGCTCCAGTCCCGCTTGGAGGGCGACAAGGGTTTTTCCCGATCCGGTAGAGCCTGAGACGACGCTAACGTAGTTTTGTGGATGGGTCATCATCGCATAGTAGAATTTTTGCTCCAGATTAAGGGGACGGACAAGCTCTTCGTTAAAATGTTCCCCGAAGCGGCGATCAAAATCACACCATTCAATTTGGTTGTTGAAACTAAAAGCGTGACGTTGAATCCCCGTTTCGTACATCTCTGAGGTGGTACTGCGTGCTTTTTGGACAAACGTGAGTTGGTCAAAATTGTGATGAACTGCATCTGCGGGGAGGGCGGGAGTCTCTTCGTACTCGTAGGTGTAGGTAAAGTCGATTTGTTCCGGTGCTTCTACACTGCTGTTTCGGATGCTTTGGGTGCGGATTCCCCGAATCTCGGCGGCAATACGAAATGACATGTCATTGCTGAGGAGGGTGAGATCGTAATCATCGGCAATCTCACCGATCTTGGCATCATTGATCCCTTTGGGTTCGGAGAAGTTGTGAGCGACACGATAGTGTTCTCGGTGGACGATAAAGAGATCGATGAGATTCGCTTCTCCGCCGTGAAGGGAGCGATCATAATTGAGAGCTAAACGATAGTAGCGGTCATTTTTGCACTCTTCTACATCAACATGCTTGCGGACGCATTCGGGAAGCTCTATAAAGCTGATGGGTTCGCCCCACGCCGCATCGGCAAGACGAAAAAATTCGCGTGCCTGAAACCCCGCTTCGGAGCGCATGTCATCTTTTTTGCTGTTAAGTTCAGCCAAAACAATGTTGGTTATAACGATACCGTTGTGATTTTCATCACTGATTCGTAAAATGTTGGTGGGGTCATCAAGGATAACGGACGTATCGAGGAGGTAGCAGTTTTGAGTTGGACTCATCACAAAGAACCCTTTTTATAGGAATTCTCTATGGTAGCAAAACTAATCTTAAGTGTAGTAATTCTTGATACCGTTCATCGTAGAACCCATGTTAAGGAGTATCATATCGGCAACTACAAGTGCTGCCATCGACTCGGCAACAACCGAACCGCGCACGGCGACGCAGGGATCATGTCTCCCTTTGAGAGAGACGCTAACGCTTTCGTTGGAGGTATTGGTGCTCTCTTGGTCGATAAAGATCGACGGGGTCGGTTTGAAGTGGACACGCAACACTACATCATCACCGTTACTCATACCGCCCAAAATCCCCCCTGCATGGTTGGATTTAAAACCCTCAGGGGTGATAGGGTCGTTATTTTGGCTGGCGAGAAGCTCTGAACTGTGAATCCCCTCTCCGATCTCCACCGCTTTAACGGCATTGATCCCCATCATCGCTTCTGCCAATACGGCATCGAGTTTGTAATAAAGCCCTTGCCCCAATCCGATAGGGAGGTTTGAAATTTTGATCGTAGCGACACCGCCGACTGAGTCATGTCCGTTTTTAGCTTCCAAAATCGCCGCTTTTTGAGCCTCTTCGACGTTTTTATCGAGAGCATAGATGGGGCTACTTTTCGGATAATTAAAATCGAGAGATTGGGCTTCGATACCGTGAATAGCACTGATACCGCTCGCAAACTCTATCCCGAGAGATTTGAGCATTAATTTAGCCACTGCACCCCCCGCAACGCGCGCCGCTGTTTCCCGTGCACTTGAGCGTCCGCCGCCGCGATAGTCACGGAGGCCGTATTTGTGAAAATAGGTGAAATCGGCATGTCCAGGGCGAAAAATATCTTTGACATTGGAGTAGTCGCCGCTTTTTTGGTCGGTGTTGTAAATGACTAACGTAATCGGGGTTCCGGTACTGAGCCCTTCGAAAACACCGCTGAGGATTTCGACCTTGTCCTCCTCTTTGCGGGCGGTGGCAAATTCGTTTTGTCCCGGTTTGCGACGATCCAACTCGCTTTGGATAAAGGCTTCATCGATGGCGAGTCCCGCAGGAACACCATCAAGTACACACCCTATCGCTTTTCCGTGGGACTCACCGAAGGTGGTCATTGTAAATCGTTCACCAAACCGGTTCATTTAAGCTCCTTGCTCAGCATTTCAAGGGCGATTTGTGCCGCTTCTTGTTGCGCCTGCTTTTTACTTTTTCCCTGAGCGGAGGCGTATCGCTTGCCGTCGATGATGACGGCCACTTCAAACTCTTTTTTGTGATCGGGGCCGTGAGCGGCGATGAGCTGATATTCGGGAGTTGTACCGTAGTGGGCTTGGGTCAGCTCTTGGAGAGAGGTTTTGTAATCTTTGAAGAGGGAATCGAGCGAAATATCGGGATGGACATGCTCGAGAAGTTCGATCGTGATCTCTTGAACTTTTTGGAGACCCGTTTCGAGGTAGATAGCCCCCATAAGTGCCTCAAAAGCATTGGAGAGGAGAGAACTTTTGGTTCGTCCGCTGTTGTTCTCTTCGGCATTGGAGAGAAAAATATGCTCCCCCAATTTCAGATAGATAGCCAGAGAGGTAAATCCCCCCTCGTTAACAAGAGAAGCGCGCATCTTGGAGAGTTTTCCCTCATCGAACG
>NZ_MIBU01000255.1:0-7369 GCF_001830725.1 Sulfuricurvum sp. RIFOXYD12_FULL_44_77 | reverse complement strand
ACAACGGCACCCTCTTCGGCTAGATTACCGAAAAGAATAGACAATCCGCCCACAGGAGAATACGCATTTTCATTGGTGTGGATAATATTTGTATCTTTGATCACCGCATCTTTGATCCGCTCACCCAACGTTTCCCCGGTCACGGTCATCGCATCGGTATAAAGGGTTCCACCTCGGCGTGAGACCTCTTTCATAACGGCATTGACACCGCCGGCACGATTGATATCATCCATGTGCACCGTTGAAAGCGACGGTGAAATTTTCGCGATATGGGCAACATTCTCAGAAATCTTGTTAATTTGGGTAATATCGAAATCAACCCCCGCTTCTTTGGCAATGCTCAACATATGTAATACCGTGTTAGAGCTTCCCCCCATTGCCATATCGACGACGAATGCATTATGGATCGCTTTTTCGTTGAGGATATTTTGCATATTCCATTTTTCAGAATTTTCATCTTTTACCATCTCGACGATACGGCGTGCCGCCGTTTTCACCATCTCGATACGCTCAGGGGTCATAGCGAGAACTGTACCGTTACCCGGTAATGCAACCCCCATCGCTTCACAGAGTGTGTTCATCGAGTTAGCGGTAAACATTCCCGAACAGCTTCCGCCTGATGGACATGCTTCGCACTCGATCTCATAAAGCTCTTCATCCGACATTTTTCCATCAGCATGTTGTCCGACCGCTTCAAACGCGGTTGCCAAATCGATCGGAGTACCGTCTTTTTTATGTCCCGCCTTCATCGGACCGCCGGAGACAAATATTGTCGGGACATTGACACGCAATGCCCCCATAAGCATCCCCGGAACAATCTTGTCACAGTTAGGGATACAAATAAGACCGTCGAGTTTGTGCGCGTTCATCACCGTCTCAATACAATCCGCGATCAACTCACGGCTAGGAAGGGAATAAAGCATCCCATCATGCCCCATCGCGATACCATCATCGACACCGATGGTATTAAACTCAAAAGGGACTCCCCCCGCTTCGCGGATCGCCTCTTTTACGATTCGTCCGTACTCTTGGAGGAAAAAATGTCCCGGGATAATATCAATATGGGAGTTTGCTACTCCGATAAACGGTTTGTTAAAATCTTCATCTTTGAGTCCGGTTGCTCGAAGTAAGCTTCGGTGAGGGGTTTTATCAAACCCCCGTTTAATCGTATCACTGCGCATAAAAATTCCTTAATTTTTTTCAATATCTCTCATTATAGCAAATTTTTTATTCTCACCTCTTTACACACCATACTTTTTTTGCTATACTTCCAGTCCACAAAAACAATGCGGGAATAGCTCAGTGGTAGAGCACAACCTTGCCAAGGTTGGGGTCGCGAGTTCGAACCTCGTTTCCCGCTCCAGAATCTCAGTTGAAACATTGCTTTTTGATGTTTGAACTGAGATGTTTTTTTCTACGTGAAGCCCGGATGGCGAAATCGGTAGACGCAAGGGACTTAAAATCCCTCGGTGGTAACACTGTGCCGGTTCAAGTCCGGCTCCGGGCACCATCATGGTGGCGGCATAGCCAAGCGGTAAGGCATGAGCCTGCAAAGCTCTGATCCCCGGTTCGAATCCGGGTGCCGCCTCCAGCATAGAAAAAGATTGTTTCACTTTTATACGGGTCACTGGCAGAGTGGTCGATTGCACCGGTCTTGAAAACCGGCGAGGGTTATACCTCCCAAGGTTCAAATCCTTGGTGGCCCGCCATCACAACTAAACTTCATCAAAACACTTCCTATCACATCACCATTCATCGATTACGATTATTAGTTCAGCCCTTCTAAAAGAACCGTTTTCATTTTATCCGCAGGCAGCGGTTTGGAATAAAAATACCCTTGTATGTTTTCACATCCGTTTTGGACCAAAAACTCTTTTTGCTCACGTGTTTCGACACCTTCGGCAATGATTTCGAGATTGAGACTTTGCGCCAATGCAATAATCGCTTTAGTGATGGCGCTGTCTTCTCCGTCATTCGGTAAACCACGCACAAACGATTGATCAATTTTGAGTTTATTGATCGGCAATTTTTTGAGATAGGAGAGAGAAGAGTATCCTGTTCCAAAATCATCGACTGCTATTTTAACTCCAATACGGCTGATCTCTCTTAAAATTTCTATCGCCTCATCCGGATTCATCATAATTTGATCTTCCGTCACCTCCAGCTCTATCCACTCTTCCCTGCATCCTGTCTTAGCGATAAGATCCGCTAGAAAACTGATGAAATCATTTTGCTGTAGCTGTTTCATAGTGAGGTTCATAGCCAAAATCCCAGGATTGAGCCCTTCTTTGTTCCATAAAGCTATTTGGGTCATAGCGCTTTTCATGACAAATCGATCCAACTCAACAATGAGCCCTGTCGATTCAGCAATGGGGATAAATGCGGCCGGAGAAACAAGACCGACGGTTGGACTTTGCCAACGCACCAAAGCTTCCATTCCATTAAGCGCATTACTCCGTCCATTGACCTGCGGTTGAAAGTAGACAACAAACTCTTCATTTTTAAGCCCCGCGCGTAAACTAGCCTCCATAACTACCCGCTCTAGCGCTCGTGCCGTCATTTCAGAGGTATAATACTGAACATTATTTCTCCCCTCATTTTTGGCGGCATACATAGCGGCATCGGCATATTTCAAAAGATCCTGCGGGGTATCGCCGTTATCAGGATAAAGACTGATACCGATACTGCACCCGACATAGAGTTCATTATGATCGACCGTAATCGGTTCTGAGAGGACTTTTAGAATTTTTTCGGCCAATAGCATCGCCTCTTCTGCTTTTTGGAGCCCTTCGATAATGACGGTAAATTCATCCCCCCCAAAGCGAGCCAACACTTCCTCATTTTGTATTGTTTCATGCAATCGATTCGTTACAATAGTTAGAACCTCATCCCCTGCTTCATGCCCGAGGGAATCGTTAATCTCTTTAAAATGGTCAAGATCGATAAAGAGAAGTGCCATTTGAGAATGCCGCTCTTTCGATTTTTTTATTGCATGTTCGAGTCTCTCACTGAAAAGAATCCGATTAGCCAACCCCGTCAGCGCATCATGAGTCGCTTGATATTGAAGTGCATTTTTTTGCGCACGAAGCTGATTGTGTTGCTCAAGGAGTGCTATTTTTGAAGCTCTTATCGATTTGATCATCGTATTCATAGTTGCAGAAAGGGCAAAAATTTCTTGTGCATCGTATTCAGGGATTAAGTTAATCGGGATTCCGTCTTCATCACTATACGCGATTACACTCACCATATTAGAGAGGGGTTTTAATATAAAAAGACGTATGGCAATAAAAAGAGATAGCATCAGTAATAAAGAGAGGGCTGCCGTGTTTATCAATGCCTCCACTATGATTTGGTTCAACTCCTTTTTCATCGCTTGGTCAGAAATAAAAATAGTTATCGCACCAAGCTTCCCTCCCGAGTGGGAAGTTATTGTATACGTATCGGAGTAGTAGCACTCCTCTAGCGCTTTACGCTGCTGAGGATTTTGTGCATCGTAATCGACAATATTACCCTCCACATCTCGGATTTTTCCGCTAATATAGGATTCTTGCCCTAATATTTTACCCATATTGAAATCTTCAACAATAACGGCAAACATATCTCTTGATTCCATTTCATTAAAAACAAGAGTATCGTACTCGCTAATGGCATAGGCCTCAATAAGATTGGTAATGTTTTTTTGAAGGGCTGAGACAGTAAGAGCCGAGGTCTGTTTCATGGCTTCTACCGTCTTATTTTTCGTCATAACGTAATAATACGATGAGTGTACAGACATAATCATCGTAATAGTTGAGACAATAATAATGGCCAGCGTTACATAAAGCGACTGCTTCGAAGAGAGTATTTTTAGTGATTGTTTCATTTTATTGCCTCAATTCCTAAAACATTCTGTTTAATAATCGGAAGTTTCTCTTTAATGTTATCGGTTGAGATAGCGAGAATAGGGAGTTGAAGATTTTTTTCAATCTTTTCCCCCTTTAGATGATTATCCAAAGAATGTACGGCCTCGCGACCCATTAGATAGGGTTGCTGCATTGCAGAACCAACGAGAATACCTTTAGGGATAAGCTCTAAAAACTCCGGTTCCGCATCAAAAGTAGCGACTAGAATCTGATCCTTTTTCCCCGCATCGGCAATCGCATCCAATGAGCCTTGATACCTATCTGAGCCTTGCAGCCATAGGGCGCGAAGATCAGGGTGCTTTTTTATAAGTTCTTTCGAATAGACATATGTCTCTTCATACGAAAAAGTCGATTGTTGTCGAATGTCTGCTGTTTTAATCCCAGCTTCATCCATAGCCTGCATAAATCCGGCGGTTCTTAGTTGTCCGTTCAATCTTTTTTGGGGAATCGAAATAATACCGACCCTTCCATCACTCCAACCACGATTGAGCATCTCTTTGGCAAGAACTTTTCCGATGTTATAGGCACCTTCTCTGTTATTAGAAGAGATATACGAAACATACTCCCCTCCATCGGTTCCAATATCCGATATAATAACGGGGATATTGGCACTTTTTGCCAGCTTCAAGATAGTAACACACGCTGATGACGTGGTAGGGGAGACGATAATTCCCGCTACATTCTCTCTGATAGCTTTCGCCGTGAATTCTAACTCTTTTTTTCTGCTGTTCTCGGCGCTGTAGATATCGACTTCGTATCCCATGGTCTCGGCACTGCGCTCTACACCTCTGGCCATAATAGCCCAAAAAGGGATCCTCATATCGGAAACAATATAAGCTAATTTTTTGTTCGCCGATTTCTCTTCTACGGCATCAGAACTGCTCTCTTTGGCTGTAGTGGGAACATAGTTCTTTTCCGTATTAGACCCCGTATCAGACAATACAACCCACGCGCTCAACGACAACACGACAAAAACAGCAATTAAAAAAAATCTGTTCACTTTATACCTTTTATTCAGTACACCTATCGAAATGTATCAATAGTACCAAATCTAACGCCAAAAACAGATTATTTTATCTAAAATTGATCTAATCTTAAATTTTTATCTTTTTCTCTTATATCCCGAAGTATCCTTTTTAAACTCGTATAAGGAATTTAGAATGGAAACCCATTTTCAAAATGAACCGTTTAAAGCGTCACTTGATGCCGATAAAGAATATTGGTATTGCACCTGTGGACAATCAAAAACTTTTCCGTTTTGCGACGGAAATCATGAAGGAACCGGTAAAACGCCGATCAAATTTTCGGAGGAGGTCGAAACCGACAGGTGGCTATGCCGATGCGGACGTTCCGGTCGTAAACCCTACTGTGACGGATCGCACCAACAGGGAGGCTAAATCAACCGTTCCATCAAATACGCGAGTAACGGCAATGTCACCAATGCCGCAAAGATCCCATATCCTACCAATGCCGCACTGAGTGCCGGGGCAAATCCTGAAGCTATCGCCAAGGCACCGGCAGTAATCATCGAAGGCATCCCCGATTCCAATACCGCCGTTTTCAACGCGAGCGGATCAGTTCCCATCGCAAACAAAATCCCAAAAGCAATAAGGGGCATTCCTATCAATTTAAGAGTCAGTGCTTTTGTAAAAAGAGGATAATCGATATCTCCCCCAAAACGGAGCGAATACCCCACCGATATCAATGCCAAAGGGACGAGCGTTGAAGAGAGTGTCTGCACATAAGGCTGTATACCAAAAGGGAGTTCCCCCCACGCAAGAGCAAACAGCAAAATCAAAAAAGGGGGGAATAAGAGCATCTTTCGGACAATCAGCCGTTTATGAATTTTCCCGCTCTCATAGCGGGCGATCACCGCACTTCCGTATAATGAGAGGATTAAAAAAGTTCCAAACTGATCGTACATCAGGACATAGGGGATTGCTTCTGAACCGAGCAAGGTCTGAGTAATAGGGATTCCGACAAATGAGGTGTTCCCCAGCGGTATAACAAGGAGCAAGGCGGCACGAACGTGAGAGGGGTAGTTACGTGTCATCACCATAACAATAGCCACGGTAATCGGTAATAACAACCAAGGGATCAGCACTACCCCCAATGCCGACATATCCAAATGGATTTTCGGAACCTGAAGCAATACCGTTGCAGGCAAAGAGACATAAATAACAAAAAAATTAAGGCTTTTCGAAAAATCCTCAGGAGCAGAACTTTTTTGGAGCGCTATGCCGATCAGCAACAAAGCTATGATAAAAGCAAACTGCTCCATTTTCTACTCCGATTTTAATTACCGCAATAGTAGTCACAACCCCCTTTCAATCCTCTAAAAAATCTTAGCAGCACTGATACTCGCAGTTTTTCATTAATTCAAGACCAATCACATGGTTACTCTCTTCAAATAGCTCTTCGATATAAAAAACAGAAGCGCAGACATGGTAAAGAACTTTTTCATCGGATTGTTTCTCATGGTAGCTTTGGGGTATTTTTTCTTTAAATGCCTCCCAAAAACGATTATTGTATTTTTTATCATGCGTCACTTCAATAATGGCGTCTATCACTTCGGTCGCATGCAGATAACAGTCGATATTCATAAATGAGACGTATCTATCCACTGTTTCTTTGTTGTCGTATTCCATCGTTTTCCCCTCAGCTCATGTGAGAGAATTGTATAGCAGATACGAGAAAACAATGTCCGTTTATATTGGAAAAACCGCTCATTTTTGTCTAAAAAAAAGGCATGAGTGATTAATCATCCAAACGGTACAATTACCTATTGAGAAAAAAAGGGATATTATGCCGCATCACCACACTTCCCAAAAGGTATCCTTTACGACGATACTCAAATGGCAATTCTCTAAATCTTTTCGAAAACGGCGCACAGATCGATCTAACCTCCCCATCCTCTCTCAAGAAGCTCTTCCGGAGGGCGAATATGCTCTCTGGCTCGGACATGCATCGCTGTGGCTTAAACTGGAAGAAACCACGGTAGCCATTGATCCTGTTTTAGGAAATATTCCTCTCTATCGACGACATAGCCCTCTTCCCCTCCCAAAAGAGCACCTGAGTGCGGATGTAATCCTCATCACCCATGCCCACTATGACCATTATGATAAACCATCTATTTTATTTTTATTGCAACAAAACCCAAATACGATCATTGTTGCCCCCGCTGGATTTTGGCGCTATCTCAAAGGAAAAATAGCCCGCGAACGATGTTTTGAACTAGAGTGGTGGGAATCGGTCATGGTGGGAGGGCTTTTTATCACGCTCACCCCAAGCAAACACTGGAGCAATCGTACTAATATCGATATGAATAAAGCATTATGGGGGGGATACGTCATCCAAAATAAGGATCACACGCTCTATCATAGCGGTGACAGTGCGATGGGAGAACATTTTAAAGCAATAAAAGAGAGATTTGATATCGATGAAGCATTTTTGCCGATCGGAGCGTA
>NZ_MIBU01000254.1:0-3416 GCF_001830725.1 Sulfuricurvum sp. RIFOXYD12_FULL_44_77 | reverse complement strand
GAGAATCAAGTCCGCCAAACGATCTTCGACGATCTCATAGAGTGCCCGTTTAAGCGGTCGTGCCCCATAAACCGGATCAAATCCCGCGCTCGCAATATACCGTTTTGCCGCATCGCTTAGGGTGAGGGTAATGTCTCTCTCTACCACTTTTGCCGCAATGTCTCTAAAGAAGAGATCGACGATACTGAGAATTTGCGCTTCGCCTAATGGATTAAAGACCACCACATCATCCAGACGGTTCAAAAACTCCGGTTTAAAGTGTTGCTTGAGTTCCCCGAGTACCATCTCTTCTAGTTGAGGATCTCCGTGATGCGCCATGATCTTGTCGCTGGCGATGTTGGAGGTCAAGATGATGATCGTATTGGTGAAATCGACCACCACCCCTTTGTTATCAGTCAGACGCCCGTCATCAAGTACCTGTAACAAGACATTAAAGACATCGGGATGGGCTTTCTCAACCTCATCAAACAATATAACGCTGTAAGGCTTACGACGCACCGCCTCGGTAAGCTGTCCCCCCTCATCATAACCCACATACCCCGGAGGGGCACCGACGAGACGAGATACGGCATGTTTCTCCATATACTCCGACATATCGATACGGATCATCGATTCACTGCTGTCAAAGAGAAATTTTGCCAACGTTTTCGCCGTCTGTGTTTTTCCGACCCCCGTAGGTCCAAGGAACAAGAATGATCCGATAGGACGGCTTTTATCGGAGAGTCCCGCTTTGTTCCGCTTGATCGCACGGGCCACCGCATGGGTTGCCTTCTCCTGCCCTACTACATCACGATTCAGTTCATCCTCGATATGGAGTATTTTATCTTTTTCACTTTGGAGCATTTTGTTGACAGGGATTTTTGTCCATCGGCTCACGATCCCTGCAATTGACGCTTCATCAACACTGTTTTTAAGAAGCGTCCCCGACGCCATCATGTTTTTCCATTTCTCCTGAAGCACTGTTTCTTCTTCGAAAAGTTTAGGGATTTGACCGTATTCAATCTCTGCCGCTTTGTTAAAATCGGCATTTTGTTTTGCCAACTCCGCTTCACGCCGCTTCGACTCAAGCTCCCCTTTGAGCTTCGCCATATAATTAAATACCTCTTTTTCATGCGAGAACTGTGCATCCAGACTGCGGCGTTCTTCACTCACATCGGCAAGCTCTTTTTTAATCTCTTCAAGTCGTTTGGTATTGGCGACGCTCTCTTCCATTTTAAGCGCCTCTTGTTCAACGTTAAGATTCGTTTGGCGACGTTTAACGGAGGCAAGGGCATTCGGCTCAGACTCAATCTGCATTTTTAACTCGGCTGCCGCTTCATCGATCAAATCGATCGCTTTATCAGGAAGAAATCGATCATTGATATAGCGATCGGAAAGTTTTGCCGCAGCTACCAATGCCGAATCGGTAATGGTAACGTTATGGTGTGCTTCAAGACGCTCTTTCAGTCCGCGCAAAATTTGCAACGACTGATTCACACTCGGTTCATCCACATTGACCGGTTGAAACCGGCGTTGAAGTGCCGCATCTTTTTCGAAATATTTACGGTACTCTTTAAGTGTCGTTGCCCCGATCGTGTGCAGCTCTCCCCGCGCGAGGGCGGGTTTGAGGATATTGGCGGCATCCATTGAACCCTCCGATGCACCCGCCCCGACAATGGTGTGGATTTCATCGATAAAGAGGATGATGTTGGCCGATTTTTTCACCTCATCAATAACGGCTTTCAGACGATCTTCGAACTCACCCCGATATTTTGCTCCCGCAATCAAAGAACTCATATCGAGAGTAATGACCCGTTTGTTTTGAAGAGAGAGCGGAACCTCTTTGTTCACAATCCGCTGTGCCAATCCCTCGACAAGCGCTGTTTTACCTACCCCCGGTTCTCCGAGGAGTATCGGATTGTTTTTTGTTTTTCGGATGAGAATCTGCATCATACGAGAAATCTCTTCATCTCGTCCGATGACAGGAGAAAGTTTCCCCTCTACCGCTTCTTTAGTTAAATCGATTCCGTATTTGGAAAGCGATTCCAAATTTTCATCCGATGTTTGAGAATCAATCTTTTGACCTGCACGCATCGCTTCGAACGTTTTACGCAATTCAAATACATTGAGATATTTTTCCAATATCTCTTTAAAGGGGGAATGGTTTAAATTACCCATTAAAAACGTATCGATCGCGATAAATTGATCCCCGTTTACCGCCATTTCAGCGGAACCTCGCTGAAGAGCCTGAACAAAATTACGAGAGAGTCCAATATTCTCTTTGGTAACGTGAGAAGCCGTAGTGAGATTTTTAGCGGCACTTTTAACATCGAGTTCAATCGCTGTTTTATCCACGTTCATTTTGATCAATGCTTGATTGAGCGGCGAATTGCTGTTAGCCAGCAACGCCCATAAAAAATGGATTCCTTCTACTTCACTGTTTTTATTGTGTAATGCTAAAGAGATCGACGACTCGATCATCTCGGTCATTTGGTGGGTCAATTTTTCAAATAGTTTCTTCATTGTTAATCCTTATTGTAAGTTAGAAGAATTATAATACTTTGAGTCACTTATTGTCAAGTCTTTTAAACACAATGACTCATAGTAAAAATGCCGACACGATTCCGATGATTCCGCCAAAGACTCCGCCCCATACAACCAACCATCCTAAATGTTCTTTCATCAGCGCATGAAGCATCTCTTTTACCATTATCGGCGTCAGTTCCGCAAGGCGGGAGACAACAATACTCTCAATCGTTTCACTCAAATGTCCACTCCCTTGGTGCATCTGTGCGTTAAGGGCATTCATAAACGATTCACTCCGAGAAATCTCAATCGTGGAGGCTTTGATTTTCTCCAAAAACGGTTCTTTGAGTTTTCCGATAATCGCTTCACCGCCGAACATTCCGAGCATCCCACCCAAACTTGACTCCATCACGCTTTTTACCAAAGCATTGTAGGCGGGGGTAAAATCGGTTTGTTCAATAATGGGGGTTAAATCGAAAGTGCGTTCTTGCGATTGGACAAAACTCTCAATTTTTTCAGGGGAGAAAAACTGCTCCATAATAAGTATTTTTAGCGCTTCTCGTATCGATTCAAACCGATCAATAATGATCCCCGAACCGTAAAGATAGGGTACTTTTTCGAAAAGCATATGGATAGCCAGCTGATTGGTCACCGCTCCGGAGAGGGCGAACAATCCGCCACTGCGTACAATATCTGCCGTCATACCTGCTTGTGTGAATGATACTCCGACCAAACCTAGTGCAATAAAATTTGTTATCCATCCTTTATCAATCATCAAAACTCCTTTAGTTAATACACATATTATACAAAAAAGGTTACAGTTGCGGAAAATTTGAAAGGTCGGAGATGATTTTGCACTCAATGTCCACACTCCTCAAATCAAATAACACCTCTGCCATACTCGCAGCACT
>NZ_MIBU01000253.1:0-4601 GCF_001830725.1 Sulfuricurvum sp. RIFOXYD12_FULL_44_77 | reverse complement strand
GATTATGATTCTCGAAGCAATGAAAATGGAGATCGACGTTGTCGCTCCACGCAGTGGAAAAGTAACATCAATCAGTGTCAATGTAAATGATAAAATCGAAGCCGGTCAAGTATTGGCGGTTGTCGAGTAACGTTTCAAGCGTTAATAGACTATCCCGCTCCCTCCGCCGTTGGCCGAGTGAAACACAACGGTATTATTTTTCCGTGCGTAAAAACGGATTAGCAGCTTTTGAACCGTCGGCTCAATGGAGGGTTTGAACCATCCGTTGTTGCTCACGGCGATCATATAGCGAACCTCCGGCGTATAAAGCTCTTCTCGGGTTGCTTCGTAACAGACGGCATTGCGAAAGCTCACCCCTTTGACTCTGAAATCGGTTGGGGCTCTAGCGGTGACAAAATCAGCCCCGCCTCCGAAAATCTCACGATTAACCCATCCTCGCAAAAATTCAGGGAGGGGAATGTACTCGCCGAAGGGGACGAGGATTGTTTTTTTCGCAACCGTGACGTTCCCCTGATCGAAAAGATAGGAGACGTTATAGTTGAGGTTATTTTCTTTATGCAACGTTCCTGTCAGTATGGCGATGTGAAGGGAACGTTTTGCCAGCGCTTCGGATATCGCAGTATGCTCATTCATATAGAGGGGGAATGCTGATTCGGGGAGGACGATTAGATCATACCCTTGCGCGATCGCGTCATCAATAGCATCGAAATTTTCTTGTAGAGTTTGCTCTAAACGCTCCCCCTGCCATTTAAAATCCTGCGAAATATCGGTAGAGACCAGTTTGATCTTGACATCAGGAAGGTTCGGGGTAGCATACGAGGTTTGAACCGCGCCGAGAAGAAGGATAAGGGGAAGGAGCTTTTTCCACCCCTCAAACCATACCGTTGAGGCGAGCGAAAAGAGGATGAGGGCAAACTGCCATTTGGTAAATCCCATGTAACTTTCAACGAAGATCAGTTCGGGTTGCATCCAGTTGAAATCCATTGGCCAAATATAGGTGAGACCCAATAGGATAATCGCACGGATAAGGGGATGTGCGGTGAGTGCCATTGTTCCGTAATAGAGGGCATAGACGATTCCGAATCCTAATGCGACAAACCACGTCGCCCATCCGAGACCGTAATACTGGAAACTAAATCCGATCCAATAGCACCACAGCAGTCCGATCCAAAATCCGCTGAGGAGAATAGTACGTTTGGGTGCGTGCAAAAGGGCATAAAGGGCAATAAGCCCTGAAAAAGTGTTCAAAGCTTTAGAGGTGAGAGCGAAATGTTCCCAATAGATAAAGGCTGAGAAAAAGAGGGCGATCAACAATGGAGCAAGAACGAGTTCAATAATAGGTGCAGTTCGATATTTCATAGAGTAATTATATCGTTGTTAGCCACATTTCAGTATAATGCCCCAATTTCACATTACCCAAGGAACTCCATGGAAATTGTTACTCAAATTCTCCCTTTTGTCTTTTTGATCGCTATTATGTATTTCGTGATCATTCGTCCCCAAAACCAGCAGGCTAAAAAACATAAAGAGATGATTGAAGCTCTTACCCGAGGGGATAAAATTATCACCACCGGCGGATTGATCGTTGAGATCAAAAAAGTTGAAGATACTTATTTCATGATTAAAATGAACAATGAGACCGAAGTGCGCCTTGTCAAAGATGCGGTTGCCAGAAAGTACGAGGATGAAGCTTAATTATCGCGTTGTTTTACTGATACTTGCTACCGTATTCGGTCTTTTTTTCTCATACCCCTCATTTACCCAAAGTTCCGAGGGGAAAAAGATTACGTTAGGTCTTGATTTGCAGGGCGGATTGCACATGCTTTTGGGTGTCAAAACCGAAGAAGCGGTCAATTCACAGATCAAATCTATCGCTTCGGGAATCAAACATTTTGCCGAGAGCAATGATATCTTGATCGAAGGGATCAGCGTTCGAGAAGAGAAAGTTGTATTTGAGTTGCTTGATAGTGACGATGCGTCGGCTATGGATGAACAGCTTAAAACGATTGAGGGGACAGTGATTCACGCGTCTGAGGGGAAATACGCTATTTCGATGACCCCTGAAGCGGTTGAAAAGCTCAAACTCCAAGCGGTCGATCAGGCAATCGAGACGATTCGTAACCGTCTTGATCAGTTTGGATTGGCGGAACCGACCGTTGCGAAACAAGGAATTGATAAAATTCTCGTTGAACTTCCGGGGATCAAAACACCGGAGGAAGAGCAGCGTGCACGTGAGTTGATCTCTCGTGCGGCGAAGCTTGAACTGATGGCGGTGGATGAAGATCGCTCTATGCGTGTCAATGATTTGAGCGAAGCGGAAGCGGCAACGTATGGGGACAAAATTCTCGAAGATGCCCTTCAGCCGCAAATGAAACATCTCGTCAATGAAATCCCGATTCTAGATGGGACGATGCTCACCGATGCACAGGTGGGATACGATCAAAACAACCGTCCGGTCATTAATTTTTCACTCAACTCTGCCGGTGCGCAGATTTTCGGTGATTTTACCGGTAAAAGTGTCGGCAAACGTCTTGCGATTGTGTTGGATGGCAAAGTCTATTCAGCGCCTGTGATCAATGAACGTATCGGCGGCGGATCGGGTCAAATCAGCGGGAACTATACGACCGCCGAAGCGAACGATTTGGCGATTGCGCTGCGCTCAGGGGCATTGCTTGCACCGATTTATATGATGGAAAAACGCTCGGTAGGGCCAAGCCTCGGAGCGGATAGCATCAAAGCGAGTATGATCGCGTTGATCGGCGGGTTTCTCCTTGTTGCGCTATTTATGATTCTGTATTACGGTATGGCAGGGGTAGTTGCCAATATTGCCCTTGTTGTGAATCTCCTTCTGATCCTTGCCATTATGGCATTGTTCGGAGCTACATTGACATTGCCGGGTATGGCGGGGATTGTCCTCACCGTCGGTATGGCCGTCGATGCGAATGTTATTATTACCGAGCGGATACGCGAATTGATCCGTGAGGGAAATTCGGTGCGTAAAGCGATCGAAGCGGGGTACGACAATGCAATGCGGGCAATTTTGGATGCGAACATCACAACGCTTATTGCAGCGGTTGTCCTCTACGTGTATGGAACTGGAGCGATCAAAGGGTTTGCGATTACGATCAGTATCGGTATTTTAGCTTCGATGTTGACGGCGATTGTTGGGACACACGGCATTTATCAGATACTGGAAAACCGAATGTCTAAATCCAAAACTCCGGGTAAATTTTTCGGGATCAAGGGGTAAGTATGGAATTATTTAAAGCTACCCGTTCACTTCCGTTTATGGGTAAATCGAAGATAGCGATTGTTATCTCCATTATGATGGTTTTGGGTTCGTACGCCCTCCTTTTTACCAAAGGGATGAATTTTGGTATCGATTTCGTCGGCGGAACCATCGTACAGGTTAAATATGAGGGGAGTGCACCTATCGATGAGATGCGCAAGCGTCTTAGTGGAAATGCATTGTTTGAGGGCTCCTCTATCAATGAGTTCGGCTCTCCCGATGAGGTGGTTATCCGTCTGAAAAACTCTTCTGAGAGTGTGACGCAAGATATCGGAGATACCGTTCGTGAAAAATTGGCCGGAACCGGAAAATTTGAGATACGACGTGTCGATATCGTTGGGGCAAAAGTAGGAAGCGAACTTCGTGAAAAAGGGATTATGGCTCTTACCCTTGCGGTTTTAGGGATCTTGATTTACGTCGCTTTCCGTTTTGAATGGCGTTTTGCGGTGGCCTCTGTTTTAGCACTGGTACATGATATATCCATTGCGATGGGGGCGATTGCTCTTGTAGGATTGGATGTCAATCTGGATGTTCTCGCCGCGTTGTTGACGGTTTTGGGATATTCGATTAACGATACGATTATTGTTTTTGACCGCATCCGTGAGGGGATCACCGACTCGAAAGAGACGAATTTGGAAGCTATTATCGATGAATCGATTACCAAAACACTCTCTCGTA
The DNA here is from genome assembly GCF_001830725.1 of Sulfuricurvum sp. RIFOXYD12_FULL_44_77. NCBI lineage: Bacteria > Pseudomonadati > Campylobacterota > Epsilonproteobacteria > Campylobacterales > Sulfurimonadaceae > Sulfuricurvum > Sulfuricurvum sp. RIFOXYD12_FULL_44_77. The sequence goes on along the minus strand of NZ_MIBU01000253.1, from coordinate 634 downwards.
CGACATTAACATCATTGACCACCTTATTCGTGGTCATCATCCTTTTTGCTTTCGGCGGAGAGATTATTCACGCATTTGCCTTTACATTGCTTGTAGGGATCGGAATAGGGACGTACAGCTCGATTTTCGTAGCCTCGCCGATACTGAAATGGTTTGGATTTGATGTGAAGAATTATCGTGCTAAACTCTCACAAAAGGCAGCGCGCGAAGCGGAAAAAGAGCGCCTTAGGGCGCAGTTCGAACAAGGTATAGTTTAAAGGAGCCACGGATGGATTGGGGAAAAGTCGTTTATGTTTTTTTCACGCTGATGAGTTTAACCTCGGTAGCGGGGTTTTTGTACGATCATTCATCCATTATGCTGTTTGTTGCAGCGAGTTTGAATCTGATCTCAACCATTTTGAAATTGGGTGTCCGTAACCTTTTAGCGGCAGAGCTTCTCGCCGCCTCTTTGGTTGCCGATTTGCATTTGATCCCCGCATTCATCTATATGGAAGTAGTCGGCAATCTAACATGGGCTATTTCATTGGCTATCGGTGCCTTGATCGCCAATCTTTTTTCAATTTTTATGGTATTCATTGAGAGTGCTAAAGCTAAAGAGAATTACGAATAAATATAGGAGTTTTTTTTGAATTAT
>NZ_MIBU01000252.1:0-5094 GCF_001830725.1 Sulfuricurvum sp. RIFOXYD12_FULL_44_77 | reverse complement strand
TTCACCTAAACCGCACTACAATTCGTCTATGCAACTTTTTTATATGTATCGGCACTATATTGTTACCTTTTTCCTCTTTCTCCTGATCACGGGAATTTCCTTGGTATTTCGCCAGGAGCTTGAGATGACCAATATCATTTTGATCCATCTTTTGCCGGTTATCGTTATCGCTTTACGCGGAGAATGGATTGCGACGTTCATCACAACAACCGCCTCTATTGCACTTTTGGCCCTCTACGCTCCACCGACACTTAGTTTCATCGTCCATGAGATGATCTATATTTGGAGCTTCATTATCTTTTATATCGTGGGCTATACCATTACCTTTCAAGCGCGTAAAATCCATGCCAACAGTGTCAAAGAGATCCTCTACAACACCCTCTCGCATGATTTAAAAACACCTCTCTCTTCGATCATGGGAAATGCTACCTTCGTGGTTGAAACCCACCCCCTTGATCCTGCATTACGCTATCAAGCCCTTGCTCAGATTATCGAATCGAGCCGTCAAATGAACCGTCTTATTAACAGTCTTCTCGACAGTGCCCGTCTCAAAAATCCGCAAACACCGCTTAAAAATGGGTGGTGTGATATGGAAGATCTCCTCACCGTCGCTTTGCGCGAATTTCGCAGAGATGTCTTGCATGAGCGAATTGATTACTATGTCAGCTCTGAGCTTCCCCTCTTTTACGGTGACAGCGGACTTTTGATGCGCCTTTTTGTTAATCTGATTGACAATGCACTGAAATACTCGGATGAAGAAAAGCCGATTAAAATTTCTATCACGACAACTCCTAATGCATTTCATATCTCCTTCTCCAACGAATGTCCTCCACTTGAACCTACAGAACTGGCTAATCTCTTTGAGAAGTTTTACCGTGCCGGAAACACGGCAGATATATCGGGCAGCGGTTTCGGATTGTCAATCTGCCGTGATATCACACGGGCACATCACGGTACTATTCGAGCGTACAACGATGATCACGGAATCCGTATCGAAGTGACCCTCCCTATTTTAAAACGCCCCGCATCTCTAAAAATGGATACTCTATGAAACCCCATCAATTAATTTTAATCGTCGAAGATGATGAGGCAATCAGCCGACTGCTCCAACTCTCTTTTAAACAGCTCGGTCATAAAACGCTACTTGCCAAAGATCGTCAAAATGCGTTGCGAGAGATCCAAACGCGCAATCCTGATATTATATTGCTCGATCTAGGACTACCGGATGGGGACGGCAAAGAACTCATAAAAACGGTTCGCGCCCTACTCTCTATTCCTATTATCGTTGTTTCTGCCCGTAGTGATGAAGAAGAGATTATTGCCGCACTCGATGCAGGTGCCGATGATTATGTGACCAAACCGTTTTCAACGAATGAGCTCCTCGCACGGGTTCGCTCGACACAAAGACGATTTATGATGCATCACTCTTCCGATTCGCTCATCACATGCAATGACATTACGATCGATGTCGAAAATTTTTCCGCCTTAAAAGGGGATCAACCGCTAAAATTAACACCCACCGAATTTAATTTACTCAAATATTTTGTCCTCCACCGTAATCAAGTTTTAACCCATGGAAAAATTCTAAAAGAGGTGTGGGGAATCGCCTATGAGTATGAAATGCAGTACCTCCGAACCTACGTTAATGCCCTGAGAAAGAAAATAGAAACCAATACAACATCACCGCTTTACATTCAGACCGAACTTGGAATCGGATACCGTTTTATCTGCACTACTCCAAATTAAATAGCGCATTAAATACAGTAAAATAGTTTGGATTATTGGCTTTTTCAAATTTTGCTATTATAATGGCTAAAAAACAGGGGTACATTTCATGAATATCGCGGCAAATATCACTGAACTCATCGGCAATACTCCGCTCGTACGGCTCAACGGCCTCTCAACTGCGAGCGGAGCTACTATTTTGGGAAAATGCGAATTTATGAATCCTACCAGTTCCGTTAAAGACCGTATCGGGTTTAATATGATTCAAAGTGCTATGAAAGAGGGGAAAATCAATTCTGAAACCCTTATTATCGAACCCACCAGTGGAAATACGGGGATAGCTTTGGCCTCAATCTGCGCTGCATTAGGACTTAATCTCACCCTTACAATGCCCGAGTCGATGTCGATCGAGCGACGCAACCTTCTCAAAGCTCTCGGAGCTAACCTCGTCCTCACCCCTGCCGCATCAGGGATGAAAGGGGCTATTGATGAAGCCAACACATTGGTCGCTTCCAATCCTAACGCACTCGTTTTGCAGCAATTCGCCAATCCAGCTAACCCCGAAATCCACCGCATTACGACGGCACAAGAAATTCTCCGCGATACCGATGGAGCTGTTGATATTTTTATTGCCGCCGTCGGAACGGGAGGAACACTTACCGGAACCGGAGAGGCACTTCGAGCCGTATTACCGAATGTCCAAATTATTGCGGTGGAGCCCAAAGACTCTGCCATCCTCTCAGGGGGAAAACCGGGACCTCATAAGATTCAGGGGATCGGTGCCGGATTCATCCCCGATGTTCTGAACACAACCCTTTACAATGAAATCATTACAATCAGTAATGAAGAGGCCATTGCCGCATCCAAAGCACTCGCTAAAACCGAAGGGCTTCTCGTCGGTATCTCTGCAGGAGCCAACGTTCACGCCGCAGCACTTGTTGCGGCACGCCCTGAGAACAAAGGGAAAACCATCGTCACCATTTTATGCGATACGGCGGAACGCTACCTCAGTACCCCATTATTCGAAGCGTAAATGCTTTTAGAAACCATTCGTTGCGAAGGGGGAGAAGCTCTACACCTCCCCTATCATCAAAAACGACTGAATAAATCGTCTCACTTGCTCGGTATTCATCAACAGTATGATTTACAAACGTTAATAGTCCCTCCTGACAACGAACTCTACCGATGCCGCTTTCTCTATGATACAAACGGGTACACCATCGAGTATCACCCCTATACTCCCAAAAAAATGAGTTCACTTAAGCTGCTTACTTGTGATACGCTCGAATATCCCCTTAAATACTCAGAGCGCGAACAACTCACTACCTTATTTGAACAGCGAAAAGATTGTGATGATGTTCTAATTGTTAAAAATAATCATCTAACTGATACCACCATCGCCAACATTGCCCTCTTCATAGAAGGAAAATGGCTCACTCCCGAATCTCCTCTATTGGAGGGGACAACACGAGAGCGTTTACTCGATGAGAAATTTCTTGCACTCGCCCCTCTGACACGCAATGATATTGCTCGAGCTAGCAAGGTCGCCCTTATGAATGCGATGGTAGGGTTCATTGAAGTCGAAAATGGTATAATTATCTAATTTTATACAACACAGGTCTGCCGTTATGTTATTCGATATTATTAAAAGCTCTTCATTTTCTCGCTTGATGGAAAATCATCTTCGGGATATGCTTATTTACCTGTTCGAAAACGACCAGAATTTCGGCATTTTATGTAAAATCGACCACGTTACCTTTGATCCCCCTCTCCCAAAACATCTTAACGATGAATTTCGGGCAATGACACTCTTTTTTCTAGCGGGTTATACGTTTGAAAGTGCACGAATCGATAACGATACTTTGATATTTGAAGCAGGATTCGGCCACGAAAACATAGGGAGCTTTGTCTCGGTTCCGCTACTATCGATCGTTCAAATTATTATCGATGATACACCGGCGTTTGTGAACTTGGCATTGCCGCAGGAACAACACCCTATTATCAATATTGAAAAGCATGAAGGGGTTCAAAATTCGATGAGCGCTCTGCTCGCGAATCCCGAAAATCAGAAGTTTTTGAAGAAAAAGTAAAGGGTGAAGTTTATAACTTCAACCCTAATAAATAAGTAACGACGTTGTCGATAAACGCATCGTGTTTACGCTCTTTGCTGTAAACGATGTAAAACTTGCGTTTGATTTTGAAATTTTTAATCCGTGCTTCAAACAATTTCCCCTCTTCCACTTCATCACTGATAACGTGACGAGAGATAACCGATACGACAGGGCGAACCGCATCTTTAGGAGAACGCATCAACGTCTCTTTGATCGCGGTTGAGCTGGCAACGACACCGATAACGCTAAAGCTTGAACACTCAACACCGATCTCTTCAAACACTTCTGAAGTAAGACGACGGGTATGGGAGTTCTCATCACGGCAAATCCAGTCGAATTTATACAAATCTTCTTTACGAAGCTGTTTCGGAATCGGTTGGTTGGAGAATACGACCAATTCATCCTCTTCCCACTCGCGGTAGATCAACCCGTCTTTAAATACCGGTGATTCGATAAGGGCAATATCAATCTTTTTATCCAGCAACTGATCAATAATATCTTCCGAAAATGCAACGCGGATATGAACCTCATTATTGATTTTCTCTTTGAGCTGACCGATATAGGAAGGGAGTACATAGTTCCCGATCGCGTACGATGCACCGACGATGAACGTAAACTCTTTACTGATAATTTTAAGAAGCTCTTTTTCGCTGGACTGAATCGCTTTTTCTAACTTAGTCGCGATGCGGAAAAGATCTTCCCCCTCTTTCGTGAGTTTGATCCCGTTCTTTTTGCGTTCAACAACACGAGTATCGAGATAGTCCTCGATAAATTTGATCTGCTGTGTTACCGCAGGTTGAGAAATACCGAGTTTTGCCGATGCTTTGGAAAAACTTTTTTCCCGAACCACCGTTAAAAACGTCATAAGTTTGGCAAAATCTTTTAACATAATAATTCCTATAAGCTGAATGAATAGCAGTATTATAACTCATTATTATAACCAATGCAAGAGTTTCGGTATAACGTTTACCGCCCAAACCCTCAAGGAATTTAAAAAATAGAAAAGTTGGGCTATAATAATTTAACTATTAATACAAACAGGGCAATAACGGTATGGATCAAATTCTCTCAAACCTCAATGAAGCACAGCGCAGTGCAGTCGAACGGATCGACGGCCCTTTGCTCATTTTAGCAGGTGCGGGAAGCGGAAAAACCAAAACTATTACCACTCGTCTTGCTTATCTTCTCGATCATGTTGGGATACCCGCAGGCAATACTCTCACCCTCACCTTTACCAACAAAGCGGCTAAAGAGATGC
>NZ_MIBU01000251.1:0-4913 GCF_001830725.1 Sulfuricurvum sp. RIFOXYD12_FULL_44_77 | reverse complement strand
TAAGGGTTACGTGATAGCCTCTTTGCTATAATCACGAAAATTTTATAAAGTGAACCCATGAAATTTATTGAAACACGCGGAAATGACGGAATCCATCCACAACAGGTTACCTTTTCAGAGGCGATTTTAAGCCCGATTGCTTCGTTTGGCGGTTTATACGTTCCTACTGAACTTCCAAATTTAGGGGAAGCATTTCTTACGAAGCATTTGGGTTCTTCGTATAAAGAGTTAGCAAAAGATTTGTTGACAACCCTTGCGATTGATATAGAGCCATCCGTTATCGATGAAGCGTTATCCCTCTATGACAAATTTGACGATCCGACCAACCCCGTTCCGGTCGTCAAAGTGCGTGATGATTTGTATGTGAGCGAACTTTATCATGGACCGACCCGTGCGTTCAAAGATATGGCGCTTCAGCCTTTCGGCGTCGTTCTCAGCTCTATCGCTCAAAAACGGGGTGAAGAGTATCTTATTTTAGCGGCAACAAGCGGCGATACGGGTCCTGCGGCGTTGGAGACGTTTAAAAACAGAGCGAACGTTCGTGTCGCGTGTCTCTATCCAGATGGGGGAACCTCGGACGTTCAGCGTCTTCAAATGGTGACCGAAGATGCGGCTAATCTCAAAGTGATCGGGATCAAAGGGGATTTCGATGATGCTCAAAGTGCATTGAAAAAGCTTTTGGGTTCTCAAACGTTCAAAGATGCCCTAAAAGCGAAAAATATCTCCCTCTCAGCGGCAAACTCGGTGAACTTCGGACGGATCATTTTCCAAATCATCTATCACATCCACAGCTACCTCGAACTGGTTCGTCAAAACGTCATTGCACTGGGTGAAAAAGTCTACCTCGATGTCCCGAGCGGAAATTTTGGGAATGCTTTGGGCGGGTATTACGCCTATAAAATGGGTCTTCCGGTCGAGAAGATCATTATCGCATCCAACGAAAACAACGTCCTTACCCGTTTGATCAATACGGGTCGTTATGATTTGCGCGGCGAGCACGTCGTTGCGACAACATCTCCTGCGATGGATATTTTGATCTCTTCCAATGTCGAGCGTATCTTGTTCGATCTTTTCGGTTACGAGCGAACCAAAGAGCTAATGGCGGGTCTCGAAGCGGAACGTTTCTATGCATTGAGCGATAATGAGACGATGAAGATTCAGAACCTTTTTGCCGCGGATTATTGTAACGGAGCGGAAGGGAAAGGGTACATCAAAGAGGCGTATGATGCGGGTTATTTGATGGATCCCCATACGGCGACCTGTTTTAAAGCATATGATTGCTGTGCAACAAAACCTCTAAAAACGATTGTCTATTCAACGGCAGAGTGGACGAAGTTTTCTCCGACGATTGCAAATGCCCTGAGCGGAGAGAAAGGCGCGAATGATATCGACGCTCTTGAATCCATCTCAAAAACAGCCAAAACGCCGATCCCTCCGATGGTAAAAGGGCTATTCTCTAAACCGATCACACAAGACACCGTAATCGATAAAGAGAACATTGAAAAAGAGATTTTAAACTTCCTTAACTAAATATTTTTAGCTTTCAGCTTCCCTTGGTGGAGTGCCATCTCCATCAATTTAATCTCTTCGTCGCCCCAAATCAAAATTTTCTTCGATATGCTCAAATCAGGCTGTTTCGCTGAAGCGTACTGAACTCCCGACAAAATATGCTTGATACAGTTGATACGGGCTTTTTTCTTGTTATCGGAACGGATAATGACCCACGGGGCATTTCCGGTATGAGAGGCCCGGAGCATAGAATATTTCATCTCCGTATATTTGTCCCATAAATCTTGTGACTTGGCATCCACGGGTGAGAGTTTAAACTGCTTGAGGGGATCGGTTTTACGCTCTTTAAACCGTTTGGCCTGCTCATCTTTGGAGACGGAAAAGTAGAACTTAAAGAGAATAATTCCGGAGCTGACAAGCATATGTTCAAACTCGCCTACTTGATTTAAAAACTCTTGATGCTCTTGCGGCGTACAAAATCCCATAACCGGCTCAACACCGCCGCGATTGTACCAGCTTCGGTCGAAGAGAACGATTTCACCGGCACTCGGTAGATGTTGGGTATAGCGCTGAAAGTACCATTGTGTTTTTTCGACGTCGGAGGGCTTATCGAGTGCGACGACACGCGCACCTCGGGGGTTAAGGTGTTCGGTAATCCGTTTGATCGTCCCCCCTTTGCCTGCCGCATCGCGCCCTTCAAAAATCATCAGGATTTTAAGCCCTTTGTCTTTGACGTAGTTTTGAAGCTTGAGAAGTTCAATCTGGAGTTCTTTGAGCTCTTCTTCGTACTCTAAAACCGATTTTTTAACCCAGACGGGAAGTCTCTCTTCAATATTGCTTTTACTTCGACGCTCTTGTTCATTCTGTTCTTTTGATTTTCGTCTATCATCGTGAATAACATCTTCAATTTTTTGAGCTTCTATTATTTCGGTTTTTGCCATTGCACTTGTTGCACCCATTAATAGCTCCTAATTTTTTTAATTATAACGTTGAAGAGATTAAATCATCAAGTTTTGTGATCTCTTTTGTACTGGCAAAGCAAGAATGTTCGCCACAGATCGTCAATTCATCAAGCAACTCATCATTTTTTAGAAGAACAAACGGGTAACTGAAAGTGGTTGTAATCTGAGATAATGTGTCAGATTTGCCCTTGATAAAACGTTCTCCTCTTAAATGGCGAATCACTTCTGACGTGAGAGTAGGATAGTAAATCGGTGTTTTCATCAGTTTAAGGGAGACGAATTCGAGACTTTTAAAGGCAAAATGGGTGTATTTCGGATCAACCAAGATTCCAAGGCTAAAGAGTACATTCACCATAATCCCAAGTGCACTAGGGTAGGTACCATCATCCAATTCAGCCACAGTGGTGAAAGCTCCTCGGCTGAAATACCATTTTCCCTCTTCATAAAAAAGTTCTAGCGCTTTGTTCGCAAAACGTTGTCCTTGAATGAGATAGCGCTCATTCAGCGTCGATTGATACCCTTCAATATAGGCACGGCACAGATAGGCATAATCTTCTAAAAATGCTTCTATTTTGGGTGCTTTGTGGATCAGGGTCGAGTGTTTAAGCTGCTCTTCTATAAACATAGTGGTTTCGAGTTTTTCTAAAGAGCGCAGTGCTTGTATCCTATAGGTTGTATCGCTTCTTCCCAAAACAAACAGGGCGTGTATCATCATCGCATTCCAAGCTGTAATCACTTTTTTGTCGATAAAGGGGTAGATGCGGCTCTGACGCAGTATACGCAGTTCTTCTCTGAAAGGTTCAAACCACTCTGGGCGCTTATGAGAGGAGAAGCGGATGATGCAGTGCCCCTCAAAATTTCCCTCCGGTGTTGCACCGATCAGACGTGCCGTTTCAAGGGGCTTGGCAACAGAGCATTTCTCCAGTGCCGTTATGATTTCGTTATAGCTATAGACGAAGTATTTCCCCTCTTCCCCCTCACTGTCTGCATCGCTGGCACTGTAAAAGAGGTCGTTTTCCATCATAAAATTCATCATAAAATCGGCACATTCACGGGCAATACGAAGATAATATTCATTGTTGTAGAGGATTCCTACTTCGGCATACATTCCGCAGAGGAGGGCATTATCATAGGTCATTTTCTCGAAATGGGGAACCAGCCACTCAGCGTCGGTACTGTAGCGGCAAAAACCGCCGTCAACGTGATCATACATCCCTCCCAAAGCCATTGAATCGAGGGTATGGGTAAGGATCGTTTTGATTTTTTCATCACTTTGGAGTCTATCGAGAGTGAGGAGTGTTTTGAGGGTAGAGACATGAGGAAATTTCGGTGATTTTGAAAAACCGCCGTTGATCTCATCATAATTATGGAGTGATTGCTGAGTAAATTGGGTGATGATTTTTTCAGTTAGAACCGTTGCCTGAACACTCTCATTTTTAGGACGGAGATAGCCGACAATTTCTTCGGCATTTTGAAACAGTTTCTCGTCATTTTGTGCTACTTTTTCGGCGATGATCGCAGTCAACTCGCTAAAGCCCATCATTCGTTCGCGATTGAACGGAGGGATGTAGGTGGCGGCGTAAAAAGGTTTGTTAAGAGGAGTACAGAAAATAGAGAGAGGCCATCCCCCTGCGCGTCGATTGAGGAGGTTATGGAGCTCTTGGTAGTGTTTATCGATATCGGGACGCTCTTCACGATCTACTTTGATGCAGACGAAGTGGTGATTGACAAATTCGGCGATCTCACTATTTTCAAACACCTCATGTTCCATTACATGACACCAATGACAGCTGCTGTATCCGATACTTATAAAGATAGATTTGTGTTCCGATGACGCTTTTTCAAAGGCTTCGTCACACCACGGATACCACTCTATGGGATTATCTTTATGTTGTTGTAAATAAGGGGAATCTTCGAGTGCAAGACGGTTGGACATAAAAGGCTCCATGTAAAGTTACGGGTAGTGTAGCATTTACGGCTATACCTAAGCTGAAAAATATTAACAATGTTTCTGTCTACGCTTCATTACAGCTAATTGTGATAAAATGGAGATGAATTTTTAAGAAGGTTATTTATGCGTTTACTATTATTTTTACTTTTTTCATTGAATGTATGGGCGGTTGGATTTTTACAGCCCGATGAGGCATTTAAACCTAAAATAAGCGTCATTGATAACAATACGGTCGGTATTGAAATTGAGCTTGGCGAGATGATTTATCTGTATGAAAATAAACTTAAAGTAGAAGATGCCAATCCTAAAGACGGGATCGATTTTGCTTCCGTGACAATGAATAAAGCTGTCGATCATGAAGGGGAACGTGTTTTTGAAACCTCTCCGGCAATTCGGATTAAACTCTCTAAAAGTACAGATGTCAGCGGTGAACAAAGTATCGGTGTAAAACTCTCCTATCAGGGGTGCTCATCTGCAGGATTATGTTATGA
>NZ_MIBU01000250.1:0-8831 GCF_001830725.1 Sulfuricurvum sp. RIFOXYD12_FULL_44_77 | reverse complement strand
GCAAAAGCTGCCGGTGCTGATATCGTCGGAAGCGATGATTTGGTTGAGCAAATCAAAGCGGGTAACATCAACTTCGATATCGTTGTTGCTGCACCTGATTGTATGGGACTTGTCGGTCAAGTAGGACGTATCCTCGGGCCAAAAGGGATGATGCCGAATCCTAAAACAGGAACTGTTACGGCGGATATCGCTAAAGCGGTAAGCAATGTTAAAGGCGGACAAGTAAATTTCCGCGTTGACAAAAAAGGGAACATCCATGCCGGTATCGGTAAAGTGAGTTTCGATACAGATAAAATTGAAGAAAATATTAAAGCGTTTGTCGGTGCTATCAACCGTGCAAAACCGTCAACGGCTAAAGGTCGTTACATCAAAAATGCAGCATTGTCATTGACAATGAGTCCTGCAATTAAATTCGAAACACAAGAATTATTAGATATTCGTTAATTAATCTTTAATCGGCGAAGTAATGCTTCGTCATTTATCTTATGGACTGAAGACAGTAGGGGGCTTAGGCCTTAATCAGAATTCTTCTGCCCCGCTTGAAGTTGTATGTCTGGAAAGGAGAAACTATGAATAAATCACAGAAATCTGAGATTGTTAGTACTCTAACAAACGAGTTCAAATCTTCTGCTGCGGTTATTATGTGTGACTATCGTGGTTTAGCTGTGTCTGAACTCGAAGCACTTCGTAAAATTGCACGTGAAAAAGATGCAAAAGTACAAGTGGTTAAAAATACCCTTGCGACTATCGCTCTTAATAACGCTGAAATGTCCGGTATCGATATCGTTGATACTAACATTTTTGTATGGGGCGCTGATGCAATCGCTGCTTCTAAAACCGTTGTTGATTTTGCAAAAGCGAATGATAAATTTGTTATTCGTCAAGCATACATCGACGGTGAAGCCGCTGATGAGAAAAAAGTACGTGCATTCGCTACTCTACCGGGACGCGAAGAGTTGCTCGGAATGCTCGCATCTGTATGGATGGGACCAGTTCGCAACTTCACAATCGGACTCGATGCGCTTAAACGCAAAAAAGAAGAAGAAGCGGCGTAATTGCTGCTTTGAAAAACCGCTGATTTTATTATCGGCATAAAAAAATACTAATAGGAGAATTACTATGGCTGTTACAAAACAAGACGTTCTTGAGTTTATCTCAAACCTTTCTGTCCTCGAGCTTTCTGAGCTTGTAAAAGAATTCGAAGAAAAATTCGGAGTATCTGCTCAACCGGTAGCGGTTGCTGGTGCTGCTGTTGTTGCAGAAGCTGCAGAAGAAAAAACTGAATTTGATGTTATCTTGAAAGACGGTGGTGACAAAAAAATCAACGTTATTAAAGTAGTACGTGCAATGACAGGTCTTGGTCTTAAAGAGGCTAAAGATGCAGTTGAAGGCGCTCCTACAACTATCAAAGAAGGTATCTCTAAACAAGATGCTGAAGCAGCGAAAAAAGAGCTTGAAGAAGCTGGCGCTGCCGTCGAAATCAAATAAATTTGATCGGAGGCATTTCTGCCTCCACCTCCCACAGGGCACTTTACGAAGCGGGTTTTTAACCCTTTCGTAAAGTGCCCATACGTCGTTATAGACTCAAGGACGCTTGAGTCATAGACTTTGCACTTATCCCTATGGGATCAAAAACTTCGATTGAGGTAGCCTATGTTAAACACTCTTCACTCCGGAAACCGCTTGCGCGTTGATTTCGCGAAAACCCCCCAGCAAATTGAAGTACCGAACCTTTTACAACTTCAACAAAGTTCGTATGAATCATTTTTGATGTTAGATCAAAAAGATCGTACCAAAAGCGGTATCGAACGCGTATTCCAATCGGTATTCCCGATTCATGATTCACAAAATCGTCTCTCTCTTGAATATCTCGGTTCAGAAGTAGGACGTCCTAAGTACACCGTGCGTGAATGTATGGAACGCGGATTGACCTATTCGGTATCGTTACGTATGAAAACACGTCTTATGATTTGGGATCGTGATGAAAACACCAAAGAGAAAACCGGTGTAAAAGATATCAAAGAACAAACCATATTTATTCGTGACATTCCATTGATGACTGAGCGTACTTCGTTCGTTATTAACGGCGTTGAACGTGTTGTTGTTAATCAGCTTCACCGCTCACCTGGCGTAATCTTCAAAGAAGAAGAATCAACCACAGCGGGAAGTAAAATGATCTTTACCGGTCAGATCATCCCTGACCGCGGTTCATGGCTCTATTTTGAGTACGATCCGAAAGACATTCTTTACATGCGTATTAATAAGCGCCGTAAAGTACCGGTTACGATCATGTTCCGTGCACTTGGTTACAGCAAACAAGATATTCTAAAAATGTTCTATCCGTTGCAAAAAATTCGTGTCGAAGAGAACAAATATTTGATGGATTTCGATCCTGAACAATTTGCGGGACGTCTTGGATACGATTTAGTTGATGCGGATGGAAAACTTCTTGTTGCCGCCGGTAAACGACTTTCAACTAAAAAAGCGGAAAAATTGATCGCTGAGGGTGTAACGGCGATCCAGTACCCGATTGAAACATTGATAGAGCGCCATTTGGCTGAGCCGATCATCGATGCAGTAACGGGTGAAGTAATGTTCGACACCATGGCACAACTTGATGAGACAAAACTCAAAAAGATGATTGAAGCGGGTGTTAAAGAGTTTATTATCGCGAATGACCTTGCAGAAGGTCACGATAGCTCTATTATTAATGCGTTTGCTGCCGATACCGATTCTTTAAAATTGCTTCGTCAAACCGAAATCATTGAAGATGAAAACGATCTCGCGGCGATCCGTATTTACAAAGTAATGCGTCCCGGTGAGCCGGTAACCAAAGAAGCGGCTAAGATTTTCGTTAATCAGCTTTTCTTTGATCCGGAACGTTATGATTTGACACGTGTCGGTCGTATGAAAATGAACCACAAACTCGGACTTAATGTTCCTGAGTATGTAACCGTTTTGACCAACGAAGATATTATCAATACCGTTAAATACGTCATTAAAGTTAAAAATGGTCAAGGTCATATCGATGACCGTGACCACCTCGGTAACCGACGTATCCGTTCAATCGGTGAGTTGCTCGGTAACGAGTTACACAACGGTTTGATCAAAATGCAAAAAGCGATCAAAGATAAACTCTCAACAATGAGCGGACCGACCACTGAGTTGATGCCGCATGATTTGATCAACTCAAAAATGATCACTTCTACGATTATGGAGTTCTTTAGCGGCGGACAATTGTCACAATTTATGGACCAAACGAACCCGTTGTCGGAAGTTACCCATAAACGTCGTTTATCTGCACTTGGGGAAGGCGGTCTTGTTAAAGAACGTGCCGGATTTGAAGTGCGTGACGTTCACCCGACCCATTACGGTCGTATTTGTCCGATTGAGACTCCTGAGGGACAAAACATCGGTTTGATCAATACGTTGGCAACCTACTCGAAAGTTAACGAACACGGATTTATCGAAGCTCCGTACAACGTTGTTAAAGAAGGTGTCGTAACCAAAGAAGTTGTCTATTTGACGGCTACACAAGAAGAGGGAAAAATCATTGCAGCGGCTTCTAGCCGTGTTGATGATAAAGGTAATTTCCTTGATGATTTGGTTGAAATTCGCCAAGACGGTGAAATTATCCTTAAATCTCCGAAAGAGTGTGAACTTCGTGACTTGACGCCGCATATGGTTGTCGGTGTTGCGGCGAGCTTGATTCCGTTCCTTGAACACGATGACGCGAACCGCGCATTGATGGGATCGAACATGCAACGTCAAGCGGTACCGTTATTGCGCCCTGAAGCACCGATGGTCGGAACAGGGGTTGAAAAACTCGTGGCTCGTGATTCATGGGAGTGTGTTAAAGCAGAGCGTAGCGGTGTGGTTGAGAAAGTCGACTCTAAACACATTTACGTGATGGGTGAAGATGAAGACGGAACCTTTATCGATTATTATCCTTTACAGAAGAATCTTCGTACCAACCAAAATACGACATTCCTTCAAAAGCCGATCGTAAAACAAGGGCAAATGGTAACGAAAGGGCAAATCATCGCAGATGGTCCAAATATGGATAAAGGTGAGTTGGCTCTTGGTATCAATGCACTCGTTGCGTTCATGCCGTGGAACGGATACAACTTCGAGGATGCGATCGTTATGTCTGAGCGTATGATTCGCGAAGACGCATTTACCTCAGTTCATATCTATGAAAAAGAGGCGGAAGCACGTGAACTCAAACACGGTGTCGAAGAGATTACTCGTGATATCCCGAACGTTCGTGATGATGAACTCTCTCACCTTGATGAGAGCGGTATCGTAAAAATCGGTACCTATGTTCAAGGCGGTATGATCCTCGTCGGTAAAGTTTCACCAAAAGGTGAAGTTAAACCGACTCCGGAAGAGCGTTTGTTACGTGCTATCTTCGGTGAAAAAGCGGGTCATGTTGTTAATAAATCACTCTACTGTACGCCAAGTATGGAAGGGGTTGTTGTTGATGTTAAAGTGTTCACGAAAAAAGGGTACGACAAAGATCCTCGTACTCTTGAGCTTGAAAAAGCTGAACGTGACGAGCTAGAGCGCGAACATTACGATCGTTTGTTAATGATCGATAAAGAAGAGATGCTCCGCATTGTTTCTTTGCTCACGAAACACCCATTGCTCAGCGATGTAAGCATCAATGGTAATGAGTATAAAGCGGGTGAAAACGTCAAAGCGGAGGATCTTAAAGAGGTTAACCGTTTCGCGATGAATAACGTCGTTAAAGCATTTAGCGACGATATTCAAGAGAAATACAACCAAACGAAAAACCATTTCCAAAAAGAGAAGAAAAAATTCCGTGACGAACACGAAGAGAAACTCTCTATCTTGGAAAAAGACGACATCCTTCCAAACGGTGTCGTTAAATTCGTAAAAGTCTATATCGCGACAAAACGTAAACTCAAAGTCGGGGACAAAATGGCGGGACGTCACGGGAATAAAGGTATCGTCTCTACGATCGTTCCTCAAGTTGACATGCCGTACATGGCAAACGGACGCTCAGTCGACGTTTGTTTGAACCCGCTCGGGGTACCTTCTCGTATGAATATCGGGCAAATCCTTGAGATGCACCTCGGTATGGTCGGAAAAGAACTCGGGTTCCAAATTCAAGATATTTTTGAAGCGAAACAAAAAGAGTTCATCGGTGAATTAAGAGCGAAAATGATCTCTTTCGCCGATGTTGCAGGTCTTATGAACGCAGCTAAAGTACTCGGTGAAATGGATGATCAAACCCTTCTTGGGTATGCACAAGACTGGTCAAAAGGGGTTAAATTTGCTACCCCTATTTTCGAAGGGGTAACCGAAGCTGAATTCGCTAAACTCTTCGAATTGGCTAAACTTGATACCGATGGAAAAATGGTATTGTTCGACGGTAAAACGGGCGATCAAATGAAAGAACGCGTTAACGTCGGTTATATGTATATGCTGAAACTTCATCACTTGGTTGATGAGAAAGTGCATGCCCGTTCAACCGGACCATACTCTCTTGTTACGCAACAACCGGTCGGTGGTAAAGCACTCTTCGGCGGACAACGTTTCGGGGAGATGGAAGTATGGGCACTTGAAGCATACGGTGCTTCTGCCGTTCTTAAAGAGATGTTGACGATTAAATCGGATGACGTTGACGGACGTGTACGTGCCTATAAAGCAATTACGAAAGGTGAAAGCGTACCGGCATCCGGTATCCCTGAAACTCTATTCGTATTAACGAAAGAGCTCCAATCATTGGCGCTTGATATTGAGATTTTTGACGAGGTGGATGACGATGAGTAAATTAGTACCGGTTGCCGTAACAGAAGAGAATCGCCCAGTCGATATTAAACAAATTCAATTTCGACTTGCGTCTCCTGAGAGAGTTCTCTCATGGAGTCACGGTGAAGTTAAAAAACCAGAAACCATCAACTACCGTACCCTTAAACCGGAACGTGACGGATTGTTTTGTGCCAAAATTTTCGGTCCCGTTCGTGATTACGAATGTTTGTGCGGAAAATACAAAAAAATGCGTTACAAAGGTGTCATTTGTGAAAAATGTGGCGTTGAAGTAACGTCGGCAAAAGTTCGCCGTACCCGTATGGGACACATTGATCTTGTTACTCCGGTAGCGCACATTTGGTATGTTAGTTCACTTCCAAGCCGTATCGGAACACTCCTCGGCGTGAAGATGAAAGACCTTGAGCGCGTATTGTATTACGAAGCGTACATCGTTAAAAGCGGTGGAGAAGCGTACTATGACGGTGAGCAAACATCATCGGTTCTTAAATACGATGTCTTGAACGAAGAGCAATACCGCACATTGGTACAACGTTACGGAGACAGCGGCTTCTCAGCAGAGATGGGTGGATCAGCGGTTCGTGAATTGCTTGATGAACTCGATCTTGTTGATCTTTTCTCTTCATTGAAAGAAGAAGTAGCAGGAACCAACTCAGAAGCAAAACGTAAAACCATTATTAAACGTTTGAAAGTTATCGAATCGTTCTTGAATTCAGGTAACAATCCGGCGTGGATGATGCTTACCGCATTGCCTGTTCTACCTCCTGAACTTCGCCCGTTGGTAAGTTTGGACGGTGGAAAATTCGCGGTATCGGATGTCAATGACCTATATCGTCGTGTTATCAACCGCAACCAACGTCTTAAACGTCTTATCGAACTCGAAGCACCGGAAATTATTGTTCGTAATGAAAAACGTATGTTGCAAGAAGCGGTTGATGCGTTGTTCGACAACGGTCGCCGTGCAAACGCGGTTAAAGGGGCGAACAAACGTCCGTTGAAATCGCTCTCTGAAATCATCAAAGGGAAACAAGGGCGTTTCCGTCAAAACCTTCTCGGTAAGCGTGTTGACTTCTCGGGACGTTCGGTCATCGTTGTCGGACCAAACCTTCAAATGGATCAGTGCGGATTGCCGAAACAAATGGCATTGGAGCTTTTCAAACCTCATTTGATCGCAAAACTCGAAGATAAAGGGTATGCGACCACCGTGAAAGCGGCGAAAAAAATGATCGAAGAGAAAACCAATGAAGTTTGGGAGTGTCTTGCTGAGATCGTTGAGGGGTATCCGATTATGCTCAACCGTGCACCGACGTTGCACAAACTCTCGATCCAAGCGTTTCACCCGAAACTGATCGACGGTAAAGCGATCCAATTGCATCCTCTCGTTTGTGCCGCCTTCAATGCGGACTTCGACGGTGACCAAATGGCGGTTCACGTACCACTTTCAGCCGAAGCGATTGCGGAATGTAAAGTATTGATGCTCTCATCTATGAACATCTTGCTTCCTGCATCGGGTAAAGCGATTGCAACCCCTTCACAAGATATGGTCTTGGGTCTTTATTATTTGACACTCGGTAAAAATGATGTGAAAGGGTCAAATAAACTTTTCAGCAATGTTGATGAGATTATGATCGCACTTGAACACAAAGCACTCGATTTGCATGCGAAAGTTCGTACTCGTGTTGAGGGACGTGTTATCCATACTACAGCAGGACGTATGATTCTTCAGTCGATTCTTCCGGAATTCGTACCTGCGGAATTGTGGAACGTTGTGATGAAAAAGAAAAACATCTCTATTCTTGTTGACTATGTCAATAAGCACGGTGGAATCGCTGTAACAGCTGGTTTCTTGGATGATTTGAAAAACCTCGGGTTCAAATACGCAACTGCGTCAGGGGTATCGATCTCTATCACCGATATCATTATTCCTGAAATGAAAGCGGGATTGATTGTTGCCTCTAAAAACCGTGTTAAAGAGATCCAAAAACAATTCGAAGCGGGTCTTTTGACGGAGCAAGAACGTTATAACAAAATCATTGACGTCTGGACCGATACGAATAATACCGTTGCGGGCGGAATGATGGAGTTGATCCAAAATGATAAAGCCGGGTTTAACTCGATCTTTATGATGGCGGACTCCGGAGCGCGTGGTTCTGCGGCTCAGATTCGTCAGCTAGCCGGTATGCGTGGTTTGATGGCGAAACCGGACGGTTCGATCATCGAAACCCCGATTATCTCGAACTTTAAAGAGGGTCTAAACGTCCTTGAGTACTTTATTTCTACCCACGGTGCTCGTAAAGGTCTTGCGGATACCGCGCTTAAAACAGCGAATGCGGGTTATTTGACGCGTAAACTCGTTGACGTTGCGCAAAACGTGAAAATCGTTGAGCATGACTGCGGAACGCATGAAGGGATTGAACTTACCGATATCTCTGTCGGTAATGAATTGATCGAGCCTCTAGAAGACCGTATTTACGGTCGCGTATTGGCAGAAGATGCGATTGATCCGATCACGAATGAGATCCTTTACTCTGAGGGTACGTTGATTGATGAGATCAAAGCCTCTAAAGTGATCGAAGCGGGTATCCGTTCGGTTCAAATCCGTACTCCGACAACGTGTAAATCAGAGGGTGGTGTATGTGCTCTTTGTTACGGTCTTAACCTCGGAAGCGGCGGAATCGTTAAACGCGGAGAAGCGGTCGGTATTATCGCGGCACAATCGATCGGGGAGCCGGGTACACAGTTGACACTTCGTACCTTCCACGTTGGGGGAACGGCGTCAAGCACTCGTGAAGAGCGTCAAGTCATCGCAACGAAAGAGGGTTTCATCCGGTATTACAACATGAAAACGTACCTCTCTAAAGAGGGGAAACAAATCGTTGCGAATCGTCGTAATGCCGCTATTTTGTTGGTAGAACCGAAAATCAAAGCTCCGTTCAACGGAACTATTGAAATTCAAACGATCCATGACGAAGTTATCGTTAGTGTAAAAGGTGAAAGCCAAACGGTACGTTATACCCTTCGTAAAAACGAAGTGG
>NZ_MIBU01000249.1:0-4993 GCF_001830725.1 Sulfuricurvum sp. RIFOXYD12_FULL_44_77 | reverse complement strand
CAACAATGACAAATAGTATAAATATTCTTGTTCATCACGGCTAAGCTGCGAAAATTTAGCACGTATCAAACCGGCAATATTAACACTTGCGCCATACGTACGAATTTTTTCCAGATCAAAACGCCATTTCCCCTTCTCATACGCAATCTCGTGTGCATCGATCAAATCGTAAAGAAAGGTTTTAATGTAAAAAGGGTTCCCATCTGTTTTTTTGTGTATAAGCTCTGCGAGGCTCTCTACGTCTGATCTCCCCTCCCCTAACATCTCTTTGAACATGGTTTTCATATCTTTTGTCATAAGGGGGGAAAGGTCAAAAAAGTACACCTCATCCGAACACTGCTCTCGGACTTTTTGGACGAATTCTAATGAGACCGGATTAGACTCAATCTCATCCGTGCGATAGCTGAAAATAAAATGGAGATTAGGGATATCCATCTGCAAAATCGCTTTTTGGATCAGATCGAGGGATGCGCTATCGGCCCATTGCAAATCATCCATAAAAATCACTAACGGTGAGGTATCGGTTGCGATCTGTTTTAAAAATTCCTGCAACGCATAAGGGAGCTGATGACGCATCTCTTCGCCCGTCGTTGCGTTGCTTATAGACTTAGGTGTCAAAATCTCCCGTAACTCCGAAAAATAGTGGCTCAATGTCTGAATACTGCGAGTATCCAACTGCACCTCTTGGGTATTTTTGATATGACGTATCCACACCATCTTGAGTTGAGCAAAGAGTTGTTTAAAACTCAAATAGGGATGAGATGAGCGATTCTGTTCAAACTTTCCCCGTAAAATTCTCGATCCGCTGCTGTTTAAGAGGGTTAAAAATTCCTCAATCAAACGTGTTTTTCCCACACCGCCTGCGCCCGAAACAACAAGCCGAACCCCTTTATGCGAGGTTACTTTTTGAGCTACCTCTTTAAGCAATCCGATCTCTTCGTCACGGCCGAAAATATGATCGCCGAAATGGAGGGTGGGCTGATCTCGGGTTCCGATCTCGAAGTGGGGGATTTGCGCCGATTTATTCAAAGTTCGAAGGGCATGTTTCAGGTCATATATTACCGCTTCATCGCTCTGGTAACGCTCTTGCGATTTTTTCGCAGTGAGTCGGTTAATGATCGTAGAGAGAACCGGTGGAAAATTCTCAACAATCGTTTCGATAGGTGCGGGACGGAGGGCAATTTGTTTATGGATAAGTTCATAACGGTCTTTCGCTTCAAACGGAGAAGATCCCGAAAAAAGGTGATAGAGACTCATTCCGAAACTGTACAAATCGCTTCGAAGATCAACCCTCTGCTTCGTCCGCCCCGTCTGCTCCGGAGACATATACATAAGATTTCCCGACGTTCCGACATTGAGATCGCTGTTATACCTAAAATGATTATCAATAACCGAATATCCGAAATCGATAATTTGAAGTGCTTTGGTTTCATGGTTATAAATAACATTTTTAGGATTGATATCGGCGTGAATAATATGTTTTTGGTGGATAATTTGGAGTGCTTCCGCAATTTTAATGGCGATATTCAGCCCCTCTGAAAGTGAAAAACGGCGGTGCAAGAGCATATCGTATAGGGAATTCCCTCCAATATCTTCAAAAATATGGAGGTATTCCGAAGGGAGGGCTATAATCTCGATTAATTTGACGATTTTAGGGGATTTGAGCTGGGAGAGTATCTGTTGCTCGTTCATAAACTGGGTTATTCTGTGTTCATTCATTTCCCCCGGTTTGAGCATTTTAACAATCACCCGCTTCCCATCGCTTGTCCGAAGGGCACGATAGACAACCGTAGAAATATTTTCATGCAAGGTATCGATAATTTGATAATGATGACTAAGCAATCAGTTTCCTTTTAATTTGGCTCGTACTGAAAAACAGCTTCCCCTCCCTACTTCGGAGCGAACATGTACTGACATATCCATAGCTTCAGCGTACTCACGGACGATATTCAGCCCTAATCCCGTACCGAAACCATGATCGCGTACTTGAGCAAACGGTTCAAATATGAGAGAGAGCTTATCTTCGGCTATCCCCATTCCGCTGTCTTCAATCTCAATGATACACGCATCCGGACTCTCTTCTACCCGCACTACGACACTTCCATCCGAAGTAAATTTCAGTGCGTTAGAGATCAAATTTGTGATGATTTGTTTAAATTTTACTCCGTCACACTCTATCGGGATAACACTTTTTGTTGACTTAAAATCATACTGGATAGTGCTGTTTTTTCGGAGACTTGAACAATTTTCAAATGCTTCTTGGGTAAGTGATACCGCATTGTGAGGTGCAATCCTAAAAGCCGTTTTTCCCGATTTCATTTTGGCTATATCAAGAAGAGAGTTGATCAATTCCAACAAGTTTTCTGCATTGGCATACGAGCGCTGCAAATATTTTTTGACCAGCTCACGGCTTTCCTCATCCTCAATAATCTCATCATAGCTCTCCAGCGCTTGATCGGTAAAATTGACAATCGCATTGAGAGGGGTACGAAGTTCATGGGATACCTGATCGAAAAACTGAGTTTTGGCTTCGAGCAATTGAAGCGCTTCTTCTTTGGCACTCATCATCTCCGAAATATCATGACGGATTGAGAGGATTTCAATAATCGTATTATCTTGATTTTTAATAGGAACAATCGTAGTGGCAAAATAACGCGTCCCCCCGTATTTATCCATATTTTTCAGAACCCCTTTCCAAATCTCGCCGTTATGGATCTGCTGTTCTGCTATTTTTTCACACATGACCTCGCTGTTTCGATCAAAGAAAATCGAGACATTGCGTCCGACTAACTCTTCGGGTGTGTAATGGAGCGTTTCGCAGAGGGTGTCGTTGACGTAGGTGATAATCCCATCCAGATTGCATCGTGCTACCAAGTTGGAAGCATCGATCGCCTGATAGTATTGTGAGAGAATGAACTGTGTCTCTTCTTTTTCGTGTGTGCTGATACGGATCCCCTCCTCCAAAACACACTTGTAACTCATCATATCAGTGACATCGGAGAGGGTAATCACATAAATATCTTCGCTCGGCTCCAATAAAGTGACAGAAACTGAAAAAGTATAGATTTTATCGTGTGCGCTGATACCCACTTTATAGTGCTCTTTTTCACCCCTCAAGACTGTTTTAAACCAAGGGGTATTCAAATACCCCTCATACACATACCCGTATTTGTCTATCTGCAGAAACTGTTTTGAGAGAGAAAAATCGGAGTCAAATAGATCCACGCCAAAAGCCGAAAAAAAATCGCCAAATGCTTTATTGGCATCTATAATATGATACCCGTCGCTAATCGCGATCATATCGCGGGTGAGATGAAAGATTGATTTGTAATAGCGGTAGGTAGGATCGCCCTCTCTTAATTTCGATTTTAGCTGATCTTTACGTGTCAGTTCTTGGTTCATCATCCACCCGTTTTTCCTCTATTAAATAGTTACTTTATAATAGCATGAAACAGGGATGAAATCCCTCCGTACTGTAGAGATTATTGAACTATTTTAACGCTCATGCGGGTTACCGTGTCCTTTCTCCCCATGTCCGTTTCGATCATCACGCCGATCATCTCTTCGCTCTTGAGGGTTATTTGAATGCTTTTTCCCTCGGTAATGTTCATCAATCCGATTATACCGCTCACCGCTTCGGCGTCGCTCTATTACCTCGTCCGCACTGATGCGATGGTAATCGGAGAGGAAGCGGACATTGACCAACTCGACAATATCGGCATCACGAAGACGGTGCTTTTTATCCTTATGATACCCGTACGCTTTTCCATAAGGAGGTTGATGGTAACGATGGGTATCCACGACATACAACGTATGCGGATTAAGTCCTAGCCGCAGACTGATATCCCACCAGCTGATTCCGCGCAGACGTAAATCGCTAATGTATCGGGCATCGCGATGCGACTCACGAGCTAAAAAGTAGACAACACTCATCTCATCACGCGGGATGGAACGTTCAATCACCACAACTTCCTGATAGGGAACACGATAATAATCGCCGATAGAAAAGGTAAATCCATTAATCCCTTGATCTGAACCGGAAACGCCGATATCAAAATTTGATGCACCTAAAGATGTGCCTAAAATTCCCGCAATTAGGGCTAAACGAATAGTTGTTTTCATAACTTTCCTTTATAAGAGATTCCTCATTGTATCTTATGTTGTGTAATCAAATAGTAAACAGATTTACTACGGACAAATGTGATAAAATATCACCCATAATTAAGGAGTCTCAATGATTAAAAAATGCCTTTTCCCTGCTGCAGGCTACGGAACCCGATTTTTACCTGCAACCAAAGCAATGCCGAAAGAGATGTTGCCGGTACTCACCAAACCTCTCATCCAATACGGTGTCGAAGAGGCGGTTGAAGCGGGAATGCATACGATGGCTATCGTAACAGGACGGGGAAAACGGGCATTGGAAGATCATTTTGATGTCAGCTACGAACTTGAACATCAGATTAAAGGAAGTGATAAAGAACACTACCTCACTGAGATTCGTTCTCTTATCGATCAATGTACCTTCTCCTATACACGTCAAAATGAAATGAAGGGGTTGGGACATGCGATCCTCACAGGTGAGACACTCATCGGGAATGAGCCGTTTGCCGTTATCCTCGCCGATGACCTATGTGACGGAAACGGAGACCGCAGTGTCCTTTCTCAAATGGTTGAATTGTTTAACAAATACAAATGTTCCATCGTCGCCATTGAAGAGATTGATCCAAGCCATACCAACCGCTACGGTATCATAGAGGGGAAAGAGATCGAAGAGGGGGTGTATATGATCTCCAACATGGTCGAAAAACCCGATCCATCTGTTGCACCTAGCAACCTTGCTATCATCGGACGCTATATCCTCACTCCCGATATATTCGGCATAATTGAGAATACCCCCGCCGGTAAAGGGGGCGAGATTCAAATCACCGATGCCCTTATGACACAAGCACAAAAAGGGATGGTTTTAGCCTATAAGTTTAAAGGGAAACGTTTT
>NZ_MIBU01000248.1:0-2068 GCF_001830725.1 Sulfuricurvum sp. RIFOXYD12_FULL_44_77 | reverse complement strand
TTTTGATAGAGTGACGTACTGCCGCTGTCGTAATCGATCCGTGCTAGCCGAGTCCGCAGGCGAAACTCTTTACGTGGCTGATAGGTTGCATCGATATTGTATTCGTCCGAATCGGGGCGGGGGTTTTGGGTGAGGGATGCGGGGTTGGATTGGATGCTGTCATCTTGATCGATTTTCATATATTTTGCTGAAATTTCGAACGTCGAATCAGGGTGATAGGTGAGGACTCCTCCGCAGGCTTCCGCACCTGCGTTTTCACTCTCTCCGTCGATTTGCAGATCGGTGTAGGTGATAAAGGCTCCCCACCCCATCTTCTCATACCGTCCCCCGCTCCCCAAAAGGCTCTGATCACCGATGAGGGTGTAGAGAGCGCTCAGACTCCATTTCCCCTGTGTTAGTGTCCCTCTTAGCCCCAGAAGGTAGGTATCGACCTCTCCTGCGGCATTGTCTCCGATACTCTGTTCGTTCAGATATTGTAATGCTCCCGAAAAGGTTGTCCCATCGGAAGATCGCCAAATAGTGTTGTTGATAATTTGTAGATAGGGGGCGTTCATCACATCACGGACATAGGTGTCGTAGAGTTCGATTTTCCATGGTGATGCCGGAGAATAGATCGCTCCGAGGACGGCGATGTCACGATCTATCCCGAGTGAGGCAGTCGGAGAGACGAAGGTGTCGGAGCCTTTGTATTTCCACCCCGTGATGTAAGCGGCTTTTAGAGTGGTATGGCTCAGAGATCGGTTCTCGATACTCAGTGCTTCAAAGCTGTTAGGGAGCATTCGGTTGTAATAATCGTTTGCGAGTGGCAGATCAAGTCGCTGACGTCCGTAACGGATGAGGGTGTCATGAGCGCTGTATTGGAGGTACGCTTCGCCGAGGGTGTTGATCGAACTACCGTCGAGATTAAGATTATGGGTTTGCCCCGATTCGGGCATTTCGGTAAGTGAGGTAACTCCGTTACTCGAAAAGAACGACACCCCTCCGCTGAATCCCTTATAGGATGCTGTTTTATAGCTTAAAATCCCCCCGAGGGTGAGTGCGGTTCGGTCAGTGCGGAGTTCGCGGTCTCCGTCGTACCAAAAGGCTCTAAGCTGGCCGCTCACTTTTCCTTCTTTAAAAATATCCTCTAGCTCTTGTGCGGAGGATGAAAGACTAAGGAGCATGGATAGGAGGAGTGAGCGTTTGAGCATTGATTATTTACCTTGTTTTGCCTCTTTGAGTTTTTGTAAGAATCCCTCTGCGGTGGCACCGCCTACCATCATCCGTCCGATCTGTTTGCCGTTGGAATCTAAAAAATAATAGGTTGGCGTTCCGAAGACTTGATACCCGTATTTGTCGGGATGCACCTCGATGTCAATCTCTACGGGGACAAAAAAGTTTTTGACGTATTCGGCTACGTCGTCATTTTCATAGACGCTTTTTTTCATAATGTTGCACATTTTGCACGTTTTTTTCGAGAACATCAGCATTAGTATTTTATGCTCTTTTTTAGCCTGTTCTAACCCCTTCTCATACGAAGGTGCCCAATCGAGTTCGGCGAAGAGTGAACTGCTGATAAGTAAGAGGGCTAAGAGGATTTTTTTCATGGGTATTCCTTAAAATGTTACTACTTTATCGCTTTGGATAACCCACTCTGCGAGTACCTGCATCGTTGATGAGACACTTTCATCGAAATAGGGTTGATTTTTAAAAAGTCCGCATCGTGCGTTGCAGGTTCCGCAGGCTTGGAGGGCTATACCCTCCTCATAGAGCTTTTTGAGCATATCCACCAAATCGTGATCGTAGCTTTCGGGCTTTTTGATAATATCACGGGCAAGATCGACCGCATCGTTCATCAAAAAGATATTGACAGCTTCACCACTTTTGTGGAGGGTTTTAGCCAGACGCAGAGCATTCCACGTCACATCGGAACCGTCATAGGGCTGGTGATTTAGGATAATCGTCGTCATGGAAATCTCCTTATTGCTCTTTGGTGAGCAACGTAACTCCTAAGCCTGTCTCAATCGGATAACCTTCTTCTGCCCACCCTTTAAGACCCCCTTTGAGGTTGGTCGCATTGACGTATCCC
>NZ_MIBU01000247.1:0-6859 GCF_001830725.1 Sulfuricurvum sp. RIFOXYD12_FULL_44_77 | reverse complement strand
GCAAAAATAGCAAACGAAAACTCTCCGATCTGCGCGAGGGAGAGGGCGGTTTTTGCTGAGGTATTTTTATCGGAATTACGGCGGATGATGGCATAGATAACAGCTGCTTTGAAAAGCATGGCAAAAACGAAAATAAACGTGATGATATGAATATTTTCGGCAAAATAGAGAATATCGATCTTCGTCCCCACACCGAAGAAAAAGGCACCTAAAAGGAGGTCTTTGTAGGTCGAAATATCGGATTCAACTTTGACGTTGAAGCGGGTATCAGCAATAATCATCCCCGCGATAAATGCCCCTAGCGAATAGGTGAAACCCATACTGTGTGCGAGAAGTGCCGCACCGATGAGGATGGAGAAAACCGAGCCTAAAAAAAGTTCTTCGAGTTCCGTTTTCGCTGAAAATTGCAACAGGGCATTGACGATTTTCTCCCCCGCCGTAAACATAAAGACAACAACGAAAAGGGCAGAGAGAAGTGTTTTCCACAGTACTTCGCCGAGTGAGAGGGTATCGTTGGACAAAAAGGTGATGAGCAATAAAATAGGGATAACGGCGAGGTCTTGAAAGATCAAAATCCCCATCGATTTTTGCCCGTAGGGTGTGTGGATGTCCTTGGACTCTTTCAGATAGGTGAGGACGATGGCGGTGGAAGAGAGGGAAAATGCCAATGAAATGATCAAAGAGGTATTAAAGTCAAGATGAAACAGATAGTGCGAGAGCAAAAAGATCACCACGACACTGAATACGACTTGAAGTATACCGTTGGTGAGGAGAATATCTTTCATCTTTTTGATTTTCTCCAGACTCAGTTCCAGTCCGATGGTAAACATCAAAAAGACGATCCCAAACTCCCCGATAAAATCGAGCGAATCGTTTGCCGAACCGTTGAACCCAAAAAGGGTACTCACGATCGTCCCCGTCGCGATATAGCCGATGATATGGGAGATCCCGAAGCGCTTTAAGATGATATTGAGAACCGTCGCGATGGCAACGGTCAAAAAGATTGATAAGAGTAATTTTTCCATATGGATATTATAGTGCAAGGTTCGTGCTAAGGGTGGTTAAAAAGTAAGCTGTCTGTATATTTAAATACTTTATCTTGGGCTATAAAAGGGCTTTCTCTATAAAATATGTCAAGATTTTCAATTTGTTTTAATGATATAATATTTAAAAAATAAAACAAATCGGATTAAAATGGAAAAGAAAAGTATTTCACCACGTGTATTAGCATTGTTTGGTATGGTCGTTATATCTATAATATACTTGTATTCAAATATAGAAGCAGAAAATATTGATAATCCTAAAGAAATCACGATTGATTTTAAAGATTTAAATGGTGATCTAAGTGAATCGGACATTGTTTCTAAATATACAGAACTGAAATTATCATGTGGTATCGAGCCAAGTGCAATGGCAGAACGCTATTGTTACTCAGATATTGATCGTTTTGATGGAATGAATGCTCGATTAATAGCGTTCTTCTTCGAAAAAGGCAAATTGACACAAATGAAAGTGGATCTGAACGAGAATGAGTATGAAAATACCATTCGTTACTGTTTGCAAGAGTATGGCCCGGTTTCAAAAGTTAAAAAACCTGACAGAGGTGAGCAGTTAATGGCATGGGTATTTAAAGACGGTATGTTGGTAACATCAAAAGAAAAAAGTGAAGGTCAAAATATGTTATTATGGCTCAGTGCCAATAAAATGTTCCAAGCGTTTTTGAAGTAATACCTTTAATGTTGCAGTATGATTTTTTCTGAAAATACCAGTTTTTCTCTCGTATCGTCGTAGGTTTTTGTCTCTAAAACGAGAGTGATTTTAGCGGTCGGTATTTCATCTACGACAATGATCGCTGAGGTGTTAAACGGACTGTTGGTCAGTTGTGTACGTAACACCATTTCACTTTCAAGAGAGGGTGCATTGAACATCAACTCTTTCGTATTTTTATACGATAATACGGTGAGGGTGTTGAAAGTATCTATGGTTATAAATCGTACTTCTTCGCGGTTGAGAAAAAACTGTCCCTCGATTTCAAAATCGATTTTACCCTCGGTGGTGGTGCGGCTGATCGTAGAGTAAAACAGAGGGTACGAGGGGATAACCTCTGAACCCACTTTTACCAATGCGCGGAGGAGGCGGTAGTTGTAAAACCGCTCTTTGAGTATGCGATACGGTGTCCCGGCATCTTCGAGTTCATTACGGCGGGTATAAAGTTCCAGACGCTCTTCGATCGAGGCGGGGAGGATTTGGCGGGAGAGGGGGGAGAACATTTCGTCCATCAGGCGGTGCTGCTGGTCGCGCTGCATACTTAGACCGTAGAGACAGCCGCAATAGTCCTGACGGTAGAGTTGCTGTTCTTTGGCAACGCGTCCCTGATCGGCGGTACCGTTGTTTTTGCGGTAATCAAACGGGACGAATTTGACCCCGTGAGTCTCTTCAAATGCTTCACCGCTGCGGATGAGTTGTTCTTGCGATTTTTTGGGGCTGACGAGGAGGGTGGTGGTCATGGTGGACTCACCCAGTTCGATCGCTTTGTGCGCGCTTACTTCGAAACGGCGATCAAAACACACTTCACAACGTGATCCCTTCTCGGGCTCATTTTCTAAGCCTCGGACAGCATCCATCCAGTTTTCAAAATCGTATTCACCCTCTATCAGCTCAATACCCAGTTTTTGACAGCTTCGTTCCACATCGAGGAGACGGAGTTGATATTCGCTGTAAGGGTGGATATTGGGATCATAGAAGAACCCGATGAGTTTTTCATCGGGGTATTCCTGCTGTAGCTTCTCGATAAAGAAGTGAGAATCGACGCTACAGCAGATGTGGACGAGCACGGTTTAGTTTTTCTCTGCGAGAATTTCAACCGACTCGATGGTATCGCGCATTTGGATGCTATCAAGAACCGCCATAGATTCTTTATCATCCGCTTCGATACCGCCGAATACGGTGTGAACACCGTCAAGATGAGGGGTGCTGACGAAACAGATAAAGAATTGGCTTCCTCCGGTGTTTGGTCCCGCATGCGCCATAGAGAGAGAGCCTTTGACATGCTTGTGTTTGTTAAGAGCTGTTTCACACGGAATAGCCCAACCCGGTCCACCGGTTCCTGTGCCGTGAGGACAACCGCCCTGAGCCATAAAGCCCGGGATTACGCGGTGAAAGTTAAGACCGTTGTAGTAGCCGTCATTCACGAGTGCCGCGAAGTTAGCAACGGTGTTAGGAGTCTCGTCGTTATAGAGTTTGATCCACATAACCCCTTTAGCGGTAGTCATTTTAGCCCATTGATAGCTTGCCATCTCTTCGGGAGTAACGGTATACGTTTTGAGTTCTTTTCGTCCGAACATGTATTTGATCCTTGGAGGAATTTTTTGAAATTATAGTGGAACAATCTTAACTATCAAAAGGGAATCCGTTATAATGAACGAAATTAATTTAGGTGATGGTGAGCAGTGGAATCTTGGTTGCAGCGTCGGTTGAACAGTATATCTTTACGTGATCTTAACTTTTATACCATTGTTTTTATCCTCTTTTTCACCGTTATTTTTTCCTCTTTACTTATTTATGATGAATACCGTCAATTTGCGATGGCCGCAGGAGATACGCTGGTAGGTATCCGAGGTGATCCTCACGCTCTAAAAGGGCGGTTGATTAAAATCATTGTTGAAATTGCGACGTTGGCATTGATTTTATTCGGGTTTATTATCGGTATCTCTAAAATACTCAACAGTATGATTGCTCGGGATATGGAGCGATTTATGAAGTTTTTCGAAGCGGCTCATGAAAAAACGGAGCTGATTCAACCCGATGAGCTTTATTTTACTGAGTTTAAACGGATGTCGGGATATGCCAACGAAATGGCGCAGACGATTCAAGAGCAAAAAGAGTCCTTACAACAGCTTAATGCCGGATTGGAAGAGCGGGTACGATTTAAAACACAGGCCTTGCAAATCAAAAACGATGCCCTTGAAGAGGAGCAGAAATTTTCACAGGGGCTTCTCGAATCACATAAACAGTTTATCCGCTATGCGATCCATGAAACCCATACGCCGCTGTCGGTGATTATGGCGAATATTGAGCTGTTCTCTATGAATGAAGGGCGTAATCGCTATTTGGCGAAGATCGAAGCGGCGGTCAAAAATATTTTCAGTATTTACGATGATTTGAGCTATCTGGTGAAAAAAGATCAGATTGAGTATCCGAAAAAAGCAATCAATTTGGGTGAATATGTCCAAAAGAGGCTAGAATTTTTCGATGAGGTTGCCCATTTCTCGAATCTCTCTTTTAAGTATCTGCAGCCTGAATTTCCTTCGTGGATACAGTTTAATGAAACCAAGCTCCAGCGGGTTATCGATAATAATATCACCAATGCGATCAAATATACTAAAAACGGCGAAGAGATTCGAATCGGCGTGGAGTGTGAGACCCAAGGGTGCAGGTTTTGGATAGAGAGTCGATCTCAAAAGATTCATGACCCGCAAAAGATTTTTGAGGCATACTATCGGGAACGGAAAAAAACAGACGGATTCGGGTTGGGGCTTAGTCTCGTCAAATCAATCTGTGATGAAGACGGTGTGGAAATAACAATCTCTTCAGATAGTGAATTGACCCGCTTCGAATATCATTTTAAAAAGGGTAATCTTGAAAATACTCCTTCTTGAAGATGAACAGATGCTCAGTGAAGCGATCACGGAGTATTTGGTTTCATCGGGTCATCAGGTTACTTTTTATTATGACGGTTCAGATGCGCTCGAAGCGCTTAAAAAAGAGACTTTTGATCTGCTGATACTCGATATTAACGTTCCGGGAATCGACGGACTGGAACTTCTCGAAGAGTTGCATAAACTCAAAATCCGCCCACCTGCTATTTACATCAGTGCCCTTGTCGATATTGAGGGGATCAGCCGTGCGTATGATCTGGGGTGCTACGATTATTTGAAAAAGCCGTTTCACCTCAAAGAGCTTGCTCTTCGAATCGATAAGGTGATGCAAAGCTGCACCATTCCCCAAAGCCATCTCCGTCTTTCAAAGTGTTACGCCTATGATGCCTCTACCTCGACATTGATGTGTGATAACGTAACACAGCCCCTCAGTAAGCGACAGCTTCAAATTATCGATCTCCTTGCCCGTAATCGGGGACGTGTGGTCGATTTTGACCAGTTTCGCAACTATGTTTGGGACGAAGAGTACGTGGACAACGCAACAATCCGTGCTGAGGTGAGCCGTTTGAAAAAGTCTTTGAAAGAGGATTTCATTCAAAATATACGGGCCTTAGGTTACATGATCGATATTCCCCGTTCCCATTAAGTTACTTTTTTACACACTTATCCCCTCTCCTGAATATTTTTGACGATAAATTTTTCTAATTTAACAATTGCTACGTTCGTGCTATGCTTTATTTTCATAATGACACTGATAAAAACTTATTTCAAGGAGTGGAAATGCGAGGTACAGTATCTCTATCGCTTTTAGCATCGGCTTTGGTTGTCAATGCCATGGCAGCTGATAGCTTAGAAAGTATGTTTAAAGAAGGGAAAGCGAGCGGGCAAATCCGTGCTTTTTATATCGACCGTGATTATGATGGGTATACTAATGCAACGTCAGTTCATCGCAATGCTACGGCTATCGGCGGATATTTGAAGTATGAAACGGGTGCGTGGAACGGATTAAATCTCGGCAGTGCATTTTACACGACGAATGGTTTGTTTTTAAAAGATAAAACCACCACGACGGGAGCGGATAACCCTGAAGTAGATCCGACGTTATTGGGCAAAAGCAATGAATCAACTACGTATCTAGGCGAAGCGTATGTTCAGTACAAAAATGGGAACACTACGTTTAAAGGGGGTCGTCAAAAACTCGATACTCCGATGGCGGGGAGCGATGATGCTCGTATGCTTCCGAACCTTTTTGAAGCATATGTCCTCAGCAATACCGATGTGAAAGATACGACATTGATCGCAGCACATGTGACTAAGTTCGCTCAAGGGTCATTCGGACGAGTCTATAATGGCGGCGTATTAAGTGTAACATCGGGATATTCTCTCGTAGACTCAAAAACTCATGTGGGTGAATTCGTTGATATGGGAACGTATGCTATCGGTGAGAATACCGGTGGTGTGAGTGTCGCAGCGGCAATTTACTCAGGAGTTCCGGGATTGAAATTGCAACTTTGGGATTACTATGCTCATGATATTCTCAACGCCATCTATGCCGAGGCAAACTACGGCTGGTCATACGCAAGCGGTGTAGCACCGTACGTAGCGGCACAATGGATTAGCGAGAGAGATGTCGGTACAAACTCACTAGCGGCTTTAAACAAAGTAGAAAGTGATTTTGTTGGAGCAAAAATAGGTGTTAAAGTAGCAAATTGTGATCTTTCGGTTGCGGCTTCACACAACACTAAAGATTCAGATGCAGCAATTGGCGGCGGAACCATTTCTCCTTGGGGCGGTATGCCGGCATACACTCAAGGGATGGTAACTCGTCACCAGTTTATGGCGGGAACCGACGCTTGGAAAGTTGCAGCTGCGTATGATTGGAAAGATTACGGCGTTAATCTCAATACCGGTGTATACTATGTCGAGTACGATATGGACCCATTAAATGGATATTCAAATGCTGCTGCATCGGATGAATCAAGTGAATCCGGTTTTGACATTATTTACAATCCGCAAGCGGTGAAAAATCTACAGTTGCGTCTCCGTGCGAACTACGCACGCGATTTTCAAGAGACAACTGCCGGTGATGTTAGCTGGGATGAATACCGCGTTATCGCAAACTATAACTTTTAAAGGAGGTTAAATTATGAAACAAGATATGGTTGATCGCATTAAAAACGATCCAGATTTTTTACAGCTCA